>CACIIL010000004.1 GCA_902586695.1 uncultured Alphaproteobacteria bacterium
ATGTATTCCTGTTTAATGATTTGGTTGCTTTTAGCATTAGTTTGTTATTTTGTTTTAAGTCGTACTCAAGCGGGAAATTGGATATATTCAACAGGAGGAAATCTAAGCGCAGCACAAGCTAATGGTGTTCCAACAAATAAAGTTAAAATTTCCTTATTCATGTTTACAGCTTTTTGTGCAACTATGTTTGCTGCTTGTCAGGTTTTTGAAGTAAATACCGCTGATACAGCCAAAGGTAATTTGAAAGAATTGGAAGCAATCGCTGCGGCTGTAATAGGTGGAGTAGTACTTACAGGTGGCTTTGGAACAATATTAGGAATAATTTTAGGAACAATAATTTTTGGAATTGCTAAAGAAGCGTTCTTTTATATTCCTGGAATTGATGGTTCTTTCTATAGAGTATTCTTAGGTGCTGTTCTTGTTGGTGCAGCTTTGACAAATGAAAATATTAGAAAAAGAATAATTGGTAGTTTATAATGAGTGAATCAAACAAACCTCTTATTGAAATTAAAGATCTTGTAAAAAGATTCGGTAATTTTACTGCATTAAATGGTGTTTCTTTAGATGTATATCCAGGTGAAGTTCATGCTCTTTTAGGAGACAATGGTGCCGGAAAATCAACCTTAATAAAAGTACTAGCCGGAGTACACCCAGCTACCTCTGGATCAATAGTTATAGATGGTAAAGAGGGAAAATTTTCTACCCCAAGACAAGCAACAGACGCCGGTATTGGCACAGTTTATCAAGATCTTGCCTTGAATGCCTTAACTTCAGTTACTAGAAATTTCTTTCTTGGAAGAGAAATTAAAAAGGGACCGGGATCATTTGGTATTATGCAAATGAATGAAATGGATAAAATTACAATTGAGGAAATGGCCAAAATAGGAATAAATATTTCTGATCCCACACAGCCTGTTGGAACGATGTCAGGAGGTCAAAGACAAACTTTAGCAATTGCTAGAGCTATTTATTTTGGAGCAAAAATTTTAATTCTCGATGAACCTACTTCAGCTCTTGGTCAAAAACAGCAAATGGAAGTTTTAAAAACAATTAAACGTGTTCAAAGACTTGGGCATATAGCGATTATTTTAATTACACATAATGAAATTCATGCCAGATTAATTGCTGATCGTTATACTTTTTTAAGTTTAGGAGAAGTAATCGGCAAAGGTCTAGCTGAGGAGCTTGGTGGTGATGATATTAAAAAGCTTATGGCTGGAGGTGCAGAAATAGGTGATTTAAGAGACGAGCTTGGAGCTTAACATAGATTCTTATTGACTAAATATTCTACCTATATCAAAATACCATTTAAATGTTGGAAATAAATAAGCCTTTATCAGATTATAAAAAAGTTTTGGATGAACTGCTTTTTGGAAGTGGTGTTGTGTTGTTTAAAAAAGTTTTTGATCTTAATAAAATTAATGAAGCCAGAGACATTGTTAATAAATTTGCAGAAAATCAAGATCAAAAAGAATCACATTTTAATTCAGAGGCAGAAGCTTCTGGTAAAATTCATTTACAGCAAAGAGTCTGGAATTTATTTGGCAAAGGTCAAGTATTCAGTGATTTAATTACTAATGACATTATTTTTAATGTAATATCTAAATTATTAGGTACAGAATTTTTTTGCGGATCATATTGTGCGAGCCGTTTACTCCCAGGCTCTCTAGGTCAAGAATTACATCTTGATTATCCATATTGGGATTTTTATAAAAGTGAAACATTCCCAATTGGATTAAATAGCTCTTTTGCTCAAAATTGCCAAGTAACTATACCTCTTGATATTTGCTCAAAAGAATCTGGAGCCACAGCTTATATACCTGGATCACAAAAAAATCTTCATTACCCAACACAAAAAGATGATTTAACAAATAAGCAACAAATGATTGCTGAACCCGGAGATTTAGTCTTTTTTAATGGAAATTGTTGGCATGGAGCCTCTCCTAATAATTCAGATTATCAGAGAGCAGCTCTACTGATAGAATTTCTTCCTAAATACATAAAGCCAGTTGAGGATTTGGTTTCATACTTAGATAAAGATTTTAAAGATAATAGTTCTGATAGAGTTAGGCAGTTATTAGGTTTAAATTATGAATATCCTAAAATTATGGATTCAAGTAAAAAACTCAATAATATTGGCATCGGTTATAAAACAAAATAATTAGTATTTTTTTTATAATTTATCTTTATAAAATTATTTGTTTTTGGAATATTTATGAAAAATATTGGATTATTAGGATGTGGTCATATATCTGAAACTTATTTTAGAAGTCGTCAATATTTTAATAATATAAATATTACTGCATGTGCAGATCTTAATTTAGAAGCAGCAAAAAAATGTGCAGATGAATATAATATAATTGTAAAAAATGTTGATGATCTTTTAGCTGACAAAACCATTGATGTTATACTAAATCTTACCAATCCAACTGCACATTATAAAACTATAAAAAATACTCTCCTTGCAGGAAAACACTCTTATTGTGAAAAACCACTATCAATTCAATTTGATCAAGGAAAAGAATTGATTGAATTAGCAAAATCAAAAAATTTATATTTAGGTAACGCACCTGATACTTTTCTAGGTGGAGGTGGTCAATTAACAAAACAAATTATTGATAGTGGAGAAGTTGGAGATATTAAATTAGGCAATTTTACTTTTGCCTTTCCAGGAGTTCAATCTTGGCACCCAAACCCTGAACCATGGTTTGTTGAAGGAGGAGGACCAATATTAGATATGGGACCTTATTATTATACAATGCTTGTAAATTTCCTTGGGCCAGCAAAATCAATAAAAGCAATTGCATCTAAGGTTAGTGAGTTTAGAAAAATTGGAGAAGGACCTAGGAAAGGTTTAGAATTCAAAGTAGAAATTCCTACATCATATTATATTGTCATAGAGTTTGAAAATAAAGCTGTTATTCAAGGTTTTTTATCATTTGATGTAATTAATCATCAATCTAATTTTATAGATCTTTATGGCACCAAAGGCTCAATTATTGGACCAGATCCAAATATGTTTGGAGGACCTATCAAAGTATCACTTGCAGAAGGAGGTGCATGGAAAGAATATAGTACAGAAGAAATGAAATTAGGAAAAACAAATATATTTAATAAAAGTGGAAGATCA
The DNA here is from genome assembly GCA_902586695.1 of uncultured Alphaproteobacteria bacterium. GTDB lineage: Bacteria > Pseudomonadota > Alphaproteobacteria > HIMB59 > CACPNW01. Next base: position 3,131 of record CACIIL010000004.1, read on the forward strand.
AACGAAGCTCCAAGAAATGCTAATTATAGAGGAGTGGGCTTATCTGATATGCTTTATTGCATTGATAATAATTTAGAACATCGTTGTAATGGGGAATTAGTTTTACACGTTTTAGATATGCTTGATACTACTATTAAATCTGCAGAACAGTCTAAAACATTACAACTTAGAACTACTTGTAATAAAACAAAATTGTTTAATGAAAGAGATATAAATCTAATTACAAATTAATTTTACCAAGTTCCTGAATTTTTCATTGAAAACCAAGGTTCTTTATTTGGTAAAGATTCCCCCTCTTGAAGAATTTCAATAGAAATACCATCAGGTGATTTTACAAAAGCCATATGTCCATCACGAGGGGGTCGATTGATTGTTACACCACTTTTCATTAAGTTATTACAAACTTCATAAATATTTTTTACACTATAAGCTAAATGTCCAAAATTTCTTCCACCTGTATATTCTTCAGGATCCCAATTATAGGTTAACTCAAGTAGACCAGTTTTTTCATTACTGTTTTCAGCTGCAAGAAATATAAGAGTAAATCTTCCTTTTTCATTTTCAACTCTTTTAACCTCTTTTAATCCCAACTTTGTACAATAAAAGTCAAGAGAAGCTTCGATATCTTTAACTCTAACCATTGTATGTAAATATTTCATATTAATTTATTATAATTTATATTAATAAAAGTCAGCTAAAAAAATTAAACTATTGAGGTATTTAGTTCTAATAAATGATAGTAAAATAAACATTCAAAATTGTGAAAGTATACAATCTAAATACAAAAAGTAATTTTAATCAAAAAAATTTATGCATAACTATAGGTAATTTTGATGGTCTGCATATTGGTCATCAATCTGTAATTCATAGACTAAATCAAGAGGCTAAAAAATCTAATTTACAATCTACTATTATGAGCTTTACTCCTCACCCAAAAATATTTTTTTCTCAATCAACAAAATTATTTAATATTAATACTAAGCATGAAAAATTAAATATACTTAAAGATATGGGAATACATATATACGTAGATTTTGAATTTGATAATGAACTTGCTAATTTATCAGCTAATGATTTTATTTTAAAAATAATCATAGAAAAATTAAATGTAAAAAAAATAGTTATTGGTTCTGATTTTAAATTTGGGAAAGAAAGAAAAGGAAATTTGGAAACATTAAGAGAATTATCTTTAACTTTAGATTTTGATTTAGTGGTAATTGATATTTTAAACATAAATAGTACTGAAAAAAAATTTTCCTCATCTTATATTAGAGATTTGATTACCAATGGGAATTTTGAAAATGTTTCTAAAATGCTTGGAAGAAATTGGAGTATGGTTGGTGAGGTCATAAAAGGAGATCAAAAAGCAAGAAAAATAAATTTTCCTACAGCAAATATAAAACCAAATAATAAAATATTACCAAAAAAAGGAGTTTATTGTGTTGCAGCTTTAATTGATTCCAAAGTCTACAAGGCAATATCTAATATTGGATATAGACCAACTGTAGATGGTTCAGTGCTTTTATTGGAAACTCATTTGTTTGAATTTAATCATGATATTTATGGTAAAGAATTGACTGTTGAATTTCTAGCATTTATTAGGGCTGAAAAAAAGTTTGATAACTTTCAAGAATTAACTAAACAAATACAAAAAGATATAAAAACAGCAAAAATTTATCATCAAATTTAATGGAATATAAAAATACAATTTTTTTACCTAAAACATCTTTTGAGATGCGTGCTAATTTACCAACAAAAGAACCTAAGATTTTAGACGACTGGGACAAACAAAAGATTTTTTATAAGTTAAGGGAAAAATCAAAAGGAAGAGAGAAGTTTGTTCTTCACGATGGGCCGCCATATGCAAATGGTCATATTCATATGGGAACAGCACTAAATAAAATTTTAAAAGATGTAATTGTAAGAACTCAGCAAATGGCTGGAAAAGATTCAGTATATGTTCCAGGCTGGGATTGTCATGGTCTTCCAATTGAATGGAAAATAGAAGAGGGATATAGAAAAAAAGGGAAAAATAAAGACGATGTTCCTATTGTTCAATTTAGACAAGAATGTAGAGAATTTGCAGAAAAGTGGATAGAAATTCAAAAAAAAGAATTTAGAAGATTAGGTGTAGAGGGGGATTGGGAAGATCCATATCTTACAATGTCTAATAAAGCAGAGGCTCAAATTGTTCGTGAACTTGGAAAATTTTTAATAGATGAAAGCTTATATAAAGGGGCTAAGCCTGTCCTATGGTCTGTAGTTGAAAAAACTGCTTTGGCAGATGCAGAAGTCGAGTATGAAGATCATACTTCAAATACTATTTACGTAAAATTTTTAATTATTAATTCTTCTGATAAGGATCTTGAGGGAGCCAATATAGTAATTTGGACAACAACTCCATGGACAATCCCTGGAAATAGAGCATTAGCTTTTGGTAAAGATTTAAAATATTCTTTGATTGAAGTCGAGTCTATTTCAGATGGTTCTCTTGCAAGAGTCGGAGATAAACTTATTTTTGCTGAGGACTTAGTAAAAACAGTTATTAATGAGATTGGTATAACGGCATATAAAAATTTAAAAACTTTTAATGGAGAAATTTTATCTGATTGTATTTGTGAACATCCATTTAAAAACATTGGATATGATTTTGAAGTAAAGCCATTTCATGGAGATTTTGTTAATTTAGAACAAGGCACTGGTATTGTACATATTGCTCCAGGTCATGGTGATGATGATTATAATTTAGGTATAAAAAATGGTGTAGATATTATTCAAACAGTTCAAGATGATGGAAAATTCAATCATCATGCAAAAGGCTTTGAAGATGAACATATTTATAAAGTTGATGATAAGATTGCTGAAAAACTAAATGAATTTTCTAAACTATTATTTAAAGGAACACTTCGTCATAGTTACCCTCATTCATGGCGATCAAAAGCACCACTAATTTATAGAAACACTCCACAGTGGTTTATATCAATGGAAAAAAATAATTTAAGAGATATTGCTCTTAAATCAATTGATGAAACTACTTTTTATCCTCCTCAGGGCCAAACCCGTTTACGCTCAATGATTGAGACAAGGCCTGATTGGTGTATTTCTAGACAAAGAGTATGGGGGGTTCCATTACCACTTTTTGTAAGCAAGAAAACAGGAAAACCTTTGAGAGATTTAGAAGTAGTTGATAGGATAGCTGAAATTTATGAAAAAGAAGGAAGTGACACGTGGTTTACAGAAGATCCTCAGAGATTTCTTGGAGAAAAATATTCAATAGAAGACTATGAGCAAGTCAAAGATGTTGTAGAAGTATGGTTTGACAGTGGCTCAACACATGCTTTTTGTTTGGAAAAGAGAGAAGATCTTATATGGCCAGCCTCAATGTATCTAGAAGGTAGCGACCAACACCGTGGTTGGTTTCATTCATCGTTATTAGAATCTTCTGGTACTAGAGGAAGAGCACCATATGAAAGTGTTTTAACTCATGGATTTGTCGTTGATGGCAAAGGTAGAAAAATGTCAAAGTCATTAGGAAATGTAATTTCTCCAGATGATATTTTAAAAAAATATGGTGTTGATATTTTACGATTATGGGTTGTGGCTTCTGATTATTATGATGATTTAAAATTAGATAATGCAATTTTACAATCACAAACAGATTCTTATAGAAGAATTAGAAATACATTTCGTTATCTAATAGGCAATCTTTATGGTTTTAGTAATGATGAAAAAATTAGTGAAGTAGAATTTCCTGATTTAGAAAAATTTATTTTACATAGATTGTGGGAAATAGATCAAATAATCTTGGACTGTGTCAAAAGTTTTAATTTTCACTTAATGTTTACTACTTTATTGAATTTTTGCTCTAATGATCTGTCTGCATTTTATTTTGATATTCGCAAAGATATTATTTATTGTGATGGAAAAAAATCTAAAGAAAGAAGATCAGCAAGAACTCTTTTAGATATTATATTTAACTATCTTGTAAGATGGCTTGCCCCATCCCTATCTTTCACAACCGAAGAAGCATGGAAAGCAAGAGATAATCTTACTAGTATACATTTAGAAGATTTCTTAAACACCCCTGATGATTATAAAAATTCCAATATAAATGATACATGGACTATTCTTAAACAAATTCGAAAAGTAATAACAGGTGCTTTAGAGAAAAAAAGGGCTGAAAAAATAATTGGATCCAGTTTAGAAGCGCATATTGATATTTATCTTGAAAAATCAATTTTAGAAAAAGTCAAAAACTATCAAATGGATGAGATTAGTATTACCTCATCATTCTCCTTTCATGAATTAAAAAATAATACTGGAGGATTTTCTCTTGAAGATGTAAAAAATGTAGAAATAGTAGTATCAAAAACAAGTGGAAAAAAATGTCAGAGATGTTGGAAATATAAAGATAAATTAATTCGTGATGAAATATGTGATCGTTGCGAAGATGCAATTTCATAGGCTATTAGTTTTGCAAAAAATTATAATTTTTTTATTTTTAGTTTTAGTTGATTTATTATCAAAATATTTTGTATTTAATTATATAGATTTAAATAGATTCATTAAAATTACTTCTTTTCTTGATATTACACATATTCATAATTTTGGAGTATCATTCGGTTTATTTGCAGGAACAATTCCTGCACTAATTTTAATTATTATAGGTTTGATTGTAGTTTGTTTTATTGTTTATCTTTTATTTAATTCAAAAGATAATATCGAATATTGGGCTTTATTTATTATTATTTGTGGTGCATTTGGTAATATTATAGACAGAACTATAAATGGATACGTTATAGATTTTATTTATTTTCACCTTAATCAATTTTATTGGCCTGCTTTTAATTTTGCTGATATTTATATCTCTATTGGTATAATAATGATAATATTCAATATGTTAAAAAAAATAAATTTTAATCTAAAATGAAAAAAATTTTAATTATTTATTTCTTTATTTCTATATTTACTCTTTCTTGTTCACAAATTAGGGAAAGCGCAGGTGTTAATAGAAAAAACATTGATGAATTCAAAGTAATTGAAAGCCCACCTCTTGTGATACCTCCAAACTTTAATTTATTGCCTCCTGAGCAACTTTCAGAAAAAAATATAAATAATATTGAAAGTGATTTAGCAAAAGAAATTCTTTTTGGTCTTGAGGATAATGATTCAAAAAGTAATGTTGAATTATCAACTATGGAAAATATTTTAAATCAAACTGAAGCAAGTTCATTTGATGATAGTATAAGAGTTGAAATTGATGAAATTTTTGCATCGGAAAAAGAGATAAATTCAAAAAAATTTAACAACGATGAAGAGATTAGTAATTCAATTTTAGAGTCTGAAATTAAAAGGAATAAATTATTAAATAATAATGATTCAAGTAAAGAAATTCCTAAAGAAAAAAATAAAAAGAAAAAAAGATTTTTCTTTTTTTAAAATTGTAGATGAAAATTAGTTTTAAAAATATAAATTTTAATACAGATGTAAATCTTCCTGAAAGTATTGAAAATTTTAATTTAAAAATCAAACATATCTGTAATAATCTTTCAGCACTTAATATAGTCAGAGATAAGAAATTATTAATACAAACTATTGAGCAAACAGAAAAATTTAAAAAAAATAAAAAAAATTTTGTAATTTTTGGAACTGGAGGCTCAAATCTTGGTGCTAAAGCTTTAATAAATATTTGTATTAATAAACCAAAAAATATCTTTTTTTTTGATAATATTGATCCTTTATTTTTTCAAAATGAAATAATGAATCTGGACATTGAGTATACAGGATTTATAGTTATATCCAAATCTGGCAAAACTCCTGAGACTCTTTCTCAATTAGGATGTATAATAAATATAGCAAAAGAAAAAAATATTTTAGAAATATTATATAAAAACATATTGGTTGTAACAGAATTTAATGAATCACCAATTTATAATTTTGCAAAAAAAAATTCACTTAAACTTTTAGAGCACAAAAAAGATATTGGAGGCCGTTATTCAATTTTTTCAAATGTTGGAATGATCCCAGCTGTATTGGCGGGACTAGATGTAAAAAAAATACATCAAGGCGCACTTAATGCTATTGATAAAAATGATTTTACAAATTCACTTCAATTTGCACAAATATTTAAATTTTGCTCTTCTAATTTTTTTTCTTTAAATGTTATGATGACTTATTCGGATGGATTAAAGTATTTTGGAAAATGGTACCTGCAATTGTGGGCAGAAAGTATCGGTAAGAAAAATAGAGGCGTAACTGCGCTACATTCAATTGGTACCACAGATCAACATAGTCAGCTTCAACTTTATTTAGATGGACCAAAAGATAAATTTTTTACTTTTATTAAAAGTAATCATAAAAATAAAGGCCTAAAAATTGATACTGAGATTATGAAATCAGAATCTGTAAATTATTTAATTAATAAAAAAATGGGAGATTTGATGCATGCTGAGCAAGAAGCTACTATCGATACATTTAAATTAAATAAATTCAAATTTCGTGAAATAATAATAGATAGCATTGATGAGGAATCTATTGGTGCATTGATGGCAAATAGCATAATTGAAACTATTGCTTCATGTATCTATTTTAATGTTGATCCATTTGATCAACCCGCAGTTGAGCAAGGAAAAAAATTAACTGAAAAATATTTAAGTTAATTTAGAAATAAAATTTTGGTCTTTCCATAAATTTTTTCTTTATAAAAATTTAATTCTTTAGGAATTAATACCTTTTCATTTTTGCTTGTTTCTATTATTATTAAGGTGTTTTTTGATTTAATTTTATTTTCTAAAATTTTTATTAAAATTAAACTAATATTTTCTTTTTTGTAAGGTGGGTCTATAAAAATAATCGAAGGTTTAATTTCAAATGTTCTATCGAGACCAATAATTGCTTTTTCAAATATAATTTCATATTCGTTATCCTTACATATTTTTTTACAGTTATTTTCTAAAATTCTAACTACACTACTATTATTTTCAATAAAATAAGATTTTTTTATACCTCTTGAAATTGCTTCTAGTCCAACTAATCCTGATCCCGCAAAGATATCAATAATTGATTTATTGTTGTATATTTCAATTGAGTTTTTTATTGCATAACTTTCGACTATTGAAAATATAGCCTCTCTTTTTATTGCTGATGTCGGTCTAACGAAATTATTTGGTATTGCTAATTTTGTTCTTTTATATTTGCCACCTGTTATATTAGACATTTTCTTTAACTTTAATTTCCTCTATTTGTCCTTTTTTTAAATTTCCAAGTTTATATGGCCCATATTGTATTCTAATTAGTTTTACAATTTGCCATGAAAAAAATTTGCAAATATTTCTAATTTCGCGATTTTTACCTTCTTTGAGTTTAACAATTAACCAAGTAAAATTCTTATTTGATTTTTCGTTCTTTATTTTGATCTTTTCATAGACCACATTTTTTATTTTTATTCCCTTATTAATACTGAAAATATGTTTTTTTTCTATTTCACCTCTTATACAAACTCTATAAGTTCTTTCATAACCCTTGATAGGCAATTCTAGAGTTCTAGAGTAATCCCCATTATTTGTTAAAAGAAGAAGTCCTTCACTCATATAATCTAAGCGTCCAATGCTAATCATTCTTGGATACTCTTTTGGAATTAAATCAAATATTTTCTTTCTATTATGCTCATCTTTTGTTGAACAAATAAATTTTATTGGTTTATAAATTTTCCATAACCTTATTGTATCATTAAGTGTTATTATTTTTTTACCAACAGTTATTTTATCTATTGCATTTACAGTTTCACTTGGATGAACACATAAGTTATTATTTATTTTAACCATTTTATTTAAAATGAGTTTTTCAGCTTCTCTTCGAGAACATAGTCCTGCATTTGCTAAAAATTTTGCTATCCTCATTTTATAGTGCATTTTACAAAATCCTGGATTATAGCAACGTCAGATTTAGTAATTAAAAATTCGGGATGCCATTGTACACCAATACACCAGGGGTGCTTGATGTGTTCTATAGCCTCAATAACTCCATCAGGTGCTAAAGCAGACGAAACAAAATTTTTACCTAGCTTATTAACTGACTGATGATGAGCGCTATTAACTTTGATTTTGTTTTTTTTAGTTATATTATAAATTTTTGAATTTGTTTTTAATATTATTTCATGACTGACTTCATTTCTTGGATTAATTTGCTCATGTTTTATTTCAGTTACTATTGATTGATTAATATCTTGGATTAAATCACCTCCTGTAGCTATATTCATCAATTGTTCACCTCCACATATACCTAAAATAGGTTTTGATGTTTCAAGAAACTTTTTAAATATATCAATTTCAAAATTTGTTCTATTGTCTTTAATTTTTCTGGAACCTTTATCAGACTCTGAATATAAGCTAGGATTTATATCAAAATTGCCTCCTGTAATTACCAAACCATCTAACATTTTAAGTAGAACATCATTTACTGAATTTTGATGAAATAATGGAAAAGGTATAGCGCCAAATTTATATAGACAATTTAAATAGTTTTCTCTTATGGCATACCAAGGAAATTTAGAGTATCCCCCATTATTTTCAAAATCTAATGTAATACCTATGATTGGATTTTTCATAAAATGATAATATAATTTTATTTAGATATTTACTATATGAACATTGATTATTTTATGAGTGAGGCAATTAAAGAAGCTAAATTTGCTTTTGATAATGATGAAGTGCCAGTTGGGGGGATATTAGTTGATAATAATACAAATGAAATAATTGAAAGAAGTTATAATAAGATTAATAAAGAGCAAAATGCTATTTTCCATTGTGAAATAAACTTAATTATTAATGCTTGTAAAAAATTATCTCAAAAATATTTAAATGATACTGTAATGTTTGTAACACTTGAACCTTGTATGATGTGTGCATGTGCTATTAGTGAAGTCCATATTAAAAAATTATATTTTGGAGCATATGATGAAAAAAATAGAGGTATAGAAAATAATAAATTTAAATTAATAAGAGAAAATACTTTTAAAACAGAGATCTATGGAGGTATAATGGAAAATGATTGTAAAAAATTATTAAAGAATTTTTTTAAAAAATTGAGATAATGAATTTAAATTTAAATATACCAGAATATGGTGTTACTCAATTTAATAAAGCACTTAAGAACTTAATAGAAGATCATTTTAGCTATGTTAGAATAAAAGGTGAGATATCAGAATTACGTGTTGCAACAAAGGGTCAGATTTATATAACTCTTAAAGATAAAACATCAATTTTAAGTGCTGTAGTTTGGGAACAAAAAAAAAGAGCACTGACATTTGAACCAGAGACAGGTATGGAAGTAATTTTAACAGGTAGAGTTACCACTTGGTCAAAATTTAAAACAACCTACCAAATAGATGTAGAAAAAATAGAGATAGCAGGAGAAGGTGCATTATTAAAAATAATTGAGGAAAGAAAGAAAAGATTAAAGAAAAAAGGATATTTTGAAGAATCAAATAAGAAAAGCATTCCTTATTTACCATCTAGAATTGGTGTTATTACTTCGCCAACAGGATCAGTTATCTATGATATAATCAATAGAATTTCTGATCGTTTTAAAACCCCTATAGATTTATGGCCTGTTTCTGTTCAAGGGGCAGATGCACCTAAAAATATTATTGAAGCAATTATGGGATTTAATAATTTATTAAAAATAAAACCTGATGTAATAATTATTGCTAGAGGTGGGGGTAGTACTGAAGATTTGATGGCATTTAATGATGAAAAACTTGCAGAATGTGTAAGCATGTCAAAAATACCAATTATTTCTGCAGTTGGTCATGAAACAGACACCACTATAATAGATCTTGTATCAGACTTACGTGCTTCTACACCAACAGCAGCAGCTGAACTAGTTGTGCCAGTAAAATCTGAACTTATAAGTATAATTAAAAATTTAAATCAGAGAATGACTTTTGGAATAGAGAATATTTATAAAGAACATTCTGCGAAAGTTAAAAATTTAATTTCCTTAATTAAAACACCACAACAAATCATTGATTCATTTAAAGAACAACTTAGTTTTATTGATCTAGGTTTAAAAAGAATTATTAAAAATAGTATAAAAATAGCTTCTAGAGATCTTATGGCTTTATTTGGTAAATTAAAAATTCCTAATGATTTAATTAAATTAAAAAAATCAAACATAGATAACTTTAATAAAGTTTTAGATGCATCAATTAAGAGAGAATTTATTAAAAATAGAGAAAAATATATTAATTTTCTAAGATTAATAGAGACTAACTCAATCCACTCAAATCTTAAAAAGGGTTATTCTATTTTATCTAAAAATAAAAAAATAATAAATAATTCAAAATATATAAATGAAAATGACAACTTAAGTGTGAGATTAATTGATAAATCTATAGAGATTAAAGTTAAAAAAATTAACTAAATCGTTTATGTTGCCAAAGCCAGTTTTGAGGATTTTCTCTAATCCATTGTTCGATTATAGTATTAATCTCAAGCATTTTTTTGTCATCAGTTATGTTAATATTATTATGCTCAATAGGTTCCTGAAAAGTTATTTGAAATTTATTGTTAGGTAAGCGAATATTTTTCATTGGAACTATTTTTAAGTTATATTTTCTTGCTATTTTTAAAAAACCAGTTTGTGTTTTTACTTTTCTTCCAAAAAAATCAACTAGATTTCCCGCAGAGTCTTTTTGATCAACCAACAAAAAAATATTTTTGTTATTAATAACACCATCTAGTATCTCTCTAGCACTTACTTTGCCCTTTGGTGTGTAAAAACTATTTTTACTTTTTAGAGCTTCTGTTCTTTTATTATAAATGTATTTATCGAAGAACTTATTATTTATGTGTCTATATATTGCTCCAATTTTAAATCCTTTATGATCTAAAAAAGGTACACAAATCTCCCAATTACTTGAATGAATACTAAAAAAAATTGATGGAGAAGAGTTTTTTTTAATTTTTTCCAGTATGCTTAAACCCTTTATTTCTATAGATTTCTCATCATTAATTATTTTATTTAAATGAGTTATTTCAAATAGATTCTTTCCTAAGTTTATCCAACTATTTTTAATAATTAACTTAATTTCTTTGTCATTTAAATTTGGAAAAACAATTTTACAGTTTTTTTTTGCAATAGAATTGTATTTTGAAAATTTTCCTAAAAATAAAAAAGTGTTACTAATAATTTTTAAGGATATTGACTTTGGCAATAGTTGGAGTACCATTATAATAATTCTGAATAAAAAATATTCAGCAAGATATCTAAAAGAAATTAAATTATTCATTAACTATTAATTTTATTTTCAATTACATTAGATAATATTTCAAGTAACAATTTTTCATCATCAAGTTGAATAAAACCATCAATTGTTCTTACTAAGGATCTAAAAGATTTTGGAATTCTGACCATATCTTTTTTTGTTGTTACAAGTATTGATTTATTTTTGTTTGCTATTTCAGCTAAATACAAAAGATCATTTTCACTATAAATATGATGATCTGAATAAGTTATTTCATCAACAATATTTGCTTTTAGTAATTTAAGAGAGTTAAAAAATTTTTCTGGATAAGCTATTCCAGCAAATGCAGTAATTTTTTGACTTTTTAAAATCAAATCATCCTCTTTAATTTTAAAGTTAGCACCAATGATTGGTATATGTTTAGGTATTTTTTCTTTAACTGAATCTGATATTTTTCCAATTGTTATAACTAAATTAGTTCTTGATAAACCTCTACTAATACTTTCTCTCAAAGGACCCGCAGGTATTACTCTTTTATTTCCAAATCCTTGTTCTCCATTTATCACGATAATAGAAAAATCTTTTTGAAGATTTGGGTTTTGAAAACCATCATCCATTACAATACAATCAGCCCCATTTCCAATTGCAAGTTCAAATGATTTATTTCTATCAAGTCCAATCCAAGTAGGTGCAATTTCAGATAATAATAATGGTTCATCACCTACGCTTTTTGGAGAATGCCAATCTTTCACTAGTGTATTATTTTTTTCAAGACCTCCATATCCTTTTGAAACAAAATTTGGATTATAACCACCTTCTTTTAGCATATTGCCAATTTTTAATGCCACAGGAGTTTTACCCGCACCTCCTATAACAATATTTCCAATACAAATTACTGCAAGTTTAGATTGTTTTTCTTTACCTATTAAATTTCTTATTTTTGTACCTAGTCTAAAAAATAATGAAAAGGGGTACAATGAATTTGAAAGAAATGTATCTCTTTTTAGATACCAAAATTTTGGTGCTTTAAGCATCATGTTTTAAAATCTTATTTAAAAAATTTAATAATTTTTCTTCTTCAAAAAAAATTTTGTTTGAAAAAGCAAAAGCATTTTTTTTAAACTTATTTGTAAATTTTTTATTTTCAATTAATTCTGAAATTTTTTCTTCAAGTTCTTTTGGCTCATTAATCATTAAACATGAATTACTTTCAATCATATCTTCATACACATTCTGCCAATTGAAGACATATGGTCCTGTTATTATAGCACAACTAGCCATAGCAGCTTCAATTGGATTATGCCCACCATTTTTTGTAAAAGATCCACCTAAAAAAACTATATCACTTTTATAAAAAAATTCATCCATTTTGCCAAAACTATCAACTATCAAAAACTTATATTGATTAATTTTTAGTTTACTATGATAGGCAACATCTAATCCTTTTGACTTCAATAAGTTAAAAACCTCTCTTGATCTTTTAGGGTGACGAGGCACTATAATAAAATTACTTTTGGGATATTTTTTACTAATAGTTTCTAAATAAGGAATAATTAAATTTTCTTCTTCTTTATGAGTACTTGCTATCATTATATTTGTATTTTCTGAAACCTTATATCCAGATAATGAATTTTTCTTTTTTGTTAGTTTTAAATTTCCTATATATTCAACATTAACTTTTGAAAGATATTTTATTCTTTGTAAATCATTTTTACTTTGTGCAAATATAGCACTAAAAGATTGAGTAATAAAATTGTAGTAGGATGAAAAAAATTTCCATCTATTGAAGGATTTAGGCGAAATTCTTGCATTTAGAAAAACTGATTTAATTTTTTTTTCTCTTAACCTCACGATGGTATTAGGCCAAAGATCTGATTCAATCCATATAACCAATTTTGGTTTCCAAGTATTTAAGAAATTATTAATCCAGATTAAAATATCATAAGGAGCGAACTGATGAATAATTTTATTTCCATAATTTTTTAACGCGTATTCTGATGCTGTTTTAGTAGTTGTTGTTACCAATATACAATATTCTTTATAAAAATTATTAATTAAAAAATCACTTGATTTAAACTCTCCTACGCTAGCAGCATGAATCCAAATAATATCTTTATCATGAAATTTTTTATGATTAGTAAAGCCAAATCTTTCTCTAAATCTTTTTTTATCCTCTTTATTTCTTAGCACTCTGATGTATGTATTAATTAGTACAACTGGAATCAAAAAATATGATATTAAAATATATAACTTATGCATCTATTTCTTTTTTAGCTTTATCTATGCAATGATTTATTTGATCTTCCAATATTTTTTTAAAATTTTCAAGTTCAACTTCATTACAATTTTTAGGAATATTTATCGAATTACCCCAAACAAAGGCACATTTTGCAAAAGGCTTAGTTATTAAAAAAGAATCCCAAGACTTTAATTTACTAAATTTAGATGATGCAAATCCAATAGGTATTATAGGTACTTGAGTATTTTTTGAAATCTTAATTATCCCTTCAGATACTTTTTGATTTGGCCCTCTTGGGCCATCTGGAGTTATTCCTACATAATTAGAATTCTTAAGTAATTTAAATATGGGTTTAAGTGATATTGATTTTTCTACTGATGATGTGGGTATGTTATTTAGTTTAAAATACTTTCCTATTATAGCACCGAATCTTCCATCACTATGTCCAGAAGCTAAAATATTTATATTATTATCAGACTTCCAGCAGTAGCTTATCATCATTAATTGACTATGCCAAAAAGCCAATATGAATGGTTGGTTGCTATTCCAGTAAGAATTTGGAGATTCTATATTTTTTTCAATCACAACTGATGTAATTTTTACAAATTTTATATATAAAACACATATAAGTGCCAAAAAATGTTGTACTAAAAAATTTTTAATAATTTTTTTTTTAATCTTCATTAGAACTTTCCTGCAATTGAAGTTTTTTATAAACTGCAGAATTTTCAATTAGATATTTGTGATCACCCTTATTTTCAATTACACCTTTATCAATTGTATAAATAATATCAGCATTTTTTATTGTGCTTAATCTGTGAGCAATAATAATTGTTGTTTTTCCTTTCATTAAAGTATCTAAAGCATCTTGAATTTCTCTTTCAGTAATATTATCTAAAGATGAAGTGGCTTCATCCATAACTAGAATTGGGGCATTTTTAATTAATGCTCTTGCAATAGCTATGCGTTGTCTCTGTCCACCTGATAATTTAATTCCACTTTCCCCCACTATTGTATTTAGTTTATCTGATAGCTCATCTGCAAATTTATTAACTCCAGCTAAATTTGCAATTTCTTTTATTTTATTATCATTACAAGACATGTCACCATACCTAATATTATTTGATATACTTTCATTAAATAGAAGTGTTTCTTGAGTAATAAGTGATATATTTTCTCTTAAATCATAAAGTGATAGTGATCTTATATCATTATTGTCTATTTTAATATTACCTCTATAGCCTTCATAAAATCTTAATAATAAATTAATTAATGTTGATTTTCCGCTACCTGACAATCCAACAAATGCAGTTTTTTTACCTGACTCAATTGTTAAATTAATATTATTAAGAACATTTTTTTCTCCATATGAAAAATTAACATTATTAAACTCAATATTACCATTTAATTTAATATTTTTTGCTTCATGATGATTTTCTGATTTATCTTTTTTAGTATCAAGCAACAAAAAAATTCTTTCTGCACCAGCTAAACCTTCTTGCACACTAATATTTAGATTACCTAATGCTTTAACAGGTTGATAAGCTAATAGAAGACTTACAAGAAAACTCATAAACTGGCCTGTGGTCATACTTTCATTTAAAACAAAAACACCACCTGCGTAAATAGAAACAGCTACAGCTAAACTTCCAATAAATTCCATTAATGGACTTAATCTATTACTTACAAAAGCTGATTTGATAAAAAATTTTTTTATATAATTAATATTTTCAAATGCTCGTTTCTTTTCATATTCTTCTTTGTTATATGCTTTAACTTGACGAATACCTTTTATACTTTCAGCTAAGACATTCGAGAATTTTGCAATCTCATTTTGAATTTCATAAGTAATTTTGCGAATACTTTTACCAATTTTTTTAATAGGCCAAATAGCTAGAGGAAAAGCAAAAAAAGCAAAAATTGTAAGAGACCAACTTTGATAAAACATATTTCCTAATAAGAAAATAATCACCAAAATATCTTTAATGACAGCTGTTACAGATTTTACAATTGCTAGACGTAAATAATATGTATCATTAATAAGTCTTGAAATTAAGTTCCCCGATTTAGAGTCATTATAATAAGTCAAATTAAGGTACATTAATTTTTCAAACATTTGGTTTTGAAGACTTGCAATTACTGAATGAGCCACTTTGCTCATTTGGTATGAGTGAGTATAGGTTGCTATACCTTTACAAAGAGTTACAAGAATAATAGCAATAGGAATTAAAAATAACATTTCTTTATTTCCTTTTATTAAGACTTCATCCAAAGCAGGCCTTACAAGCCAAGCATGCAGACCAGTGGCCCCAGCTGAAATAATCATCATTATTAAAGCCAAAAAAATTTTAAATTTATGACTAATTAAATAATCAAAAATTAATCGGTTAATTACAGAATTTTTATTTTTATACACTGAGGGCATTTAAAAAAATAATAAATATAAAAAAATGACACCACCCAATAAATTATTTTTTCGAAAATAATAATTTGAACTCTGAGCTGAGTTTGGTTTCCATTTATTTATAAGTATGTTTATACCAATAAGTATTAAGATTATCACGCCTAAACTAACTAGACTTTCTGAGGATTTCCAGGATAAATAACTTATTAGTATTATCATAAAAAAATAGCAAAATCTTACGAATAGTTTACCTTTTTCTCCAAAAAGCACAGCTGTAGATTTTACATTATTCCTAATATCATCATATCTATCTTGATAAGCATATATAGTATCGTAGCTTAATGTCCAAAAGATGCAGGCTAAGTAAAGTAAAAAATAATCAAACTTTATCCAACCATATAACTCAACTGAACTAATAAAAACTCCCCAACTAAAAGCTATACCAAGAAAAAGTTGAGGCCAATATGTAATTCTTTTCATTAATGGATAAAGAACAATAATAGGGAGGCTGCATAAACCTATAATTATACTTAATATGGAAAATTGTATTAAAACTATAAAACTAAGAAAAAGTAAAACACAGACAAAAATATATGCACTTAAAATATTAATTTTGTTTGAAGCAAGTGGTCGGTTATAAGTTCGTTTTACTTGTTTATCAATTTTAATATCAATTATATCATTTATAATACATCCAACACTTCTCATTAAAAATGATCCTACAAAAAATAAAAAATATAAATAAATTAAATCATAATAATATTTATTAGAATAAGCTAATCCAAACCAACAAGGCCACATTAATAATAAAAAACCTATTGGTTTATTAAACCTAATTAAATCAAGAAAATAAAAAAATTTTATAGGGATAAATTTATCCAACATATTAATAGTTCTGACTGCCGATATAATAAAAAAAATCTGTTATAATAAAAAGTTAATTTCTACTATAATTATTTAATTAAAATCAGCATTTTTATCTAAATTTACTGTTTTTATTGTTTTTACAAAGTTAATTAATTAGCATAGAATAATTATATGAATGAAGAAAATTTAAATTTAGAAATTAGAAAATTTTTAAAAAAAGTAGGGATTACATCGCAAAAAGTTATAGAAAACTATATAATTACATCTGTAGAAAAAGGTAATTTAAAAAACAATGATGAAGTTGAGATTGAAATGAAAATGACTCTTAAAGATCAAAATATTCAGCATATAATTTCAGATAAAATAAAAATTGAATAATTTAATTAAAAATTAATGAAATTCCCACTTAAAGAAATTATTGCATTTTTTATATTAGCTATTTTAATATTTATAGGCCTATCTGTTTTTTGGACAATACTTTCAATATAATTTTATATTAGTTTAGTCTTGATTGGATTTTATCAAGAGTCTCAAGTTTTTTAATTGGACCAATACTTGAAATTGTCATAGGTCGCGAAACAATCATTTGAGCTATTTTTTTTACTGAGTCTGCATTAACCTTTTCAATTTTGTTTAAGATTTCAGATGGTTCTATTACACGATTAAAAACTAATAATTGTCTTGCTGCACTTTCACAGCGACGAAAAGCACTTTCTCTTCCCATCATTAAACTTGCTTTCAACTGAGCTTTTCCTCTAGCAATTTCTTGTTCATAAACAGAAGTTGGACTGGTATTTAATTGATCACATAAAACAGGGATTAGTTCTGTTATTTGATTTTCTCCTGTACCACAATAAATACCAAAAATCCCAGTATCAGTGTAAGAAGTACTAAAAGAAGAAATACCATAAACTAATCCTCTTTTTTCTCTAATTTCTTGAAACAATCTTGAGGACATACCACCACCTAAAAGTGAAGAATAAACAAGAAGAGAATAATAATCATCATTGTGATAATTTATCCCTTCAAAACCGAGTAACAAATGAATTTGTTCTAGTTTTTTTTCTTCGCGATATTCTCCAGAATTATAATTTGCTTTAACTCGATTATTTCTAGTGCCATTAGGTAAATTAGTGCAAACTTTTTTTATACTTTTTACAAAGTTAGAATGATCAACTTTCCCAGCGGCACTGATAATCATTTTTTTTGGATTATAATGTGAGTTCATAAAGTCTTTTACTTGTGTTCTTGTAATATTTTTAATTATATCTGTTTTACCTAAAATTGACCTTCCCATTGGTTGATTAGGATAGGCTTTATCTTGCCAATAATCAAAAATCATATCATCGGGAGTATCAAGATACATACCTATTTCTTGAATAATAACACCTCTTTCTCGATTTAATTCGTCTTCTTGAAAAGTAGAATTTTGAAGAATATCAGTTAATATATCAATTCCATATGGAAGGTCATCTGCCAGTAACTTAACATAATACGCTGTGATTTCTTTAGAGGTATAAGCATTTATATCCCCCCCAACATTTTCAATTGTTTCTGCAATTTGTAATGCTGATTTTGTTTTAGTACCTTTAAATGCCATATGTTCCAAAAGGTGAGCGACTCCATTAACATTTTCTTCTTCATCTCTTCCACCAACAAAATTCCATATACCCATTGATACAGTTTCTAAACCAGGCATATTTTGTGTTACAATACGTAGACCATTATCAAGAGTTGTAATTTGATGCATATTTAAATTAATTTTAATATATTTGATTTAACTAATTCTTTTTTATTTTCTAATATAGTCATCTTTTCTTCTTTATCAAAAATTTTTTTAAGATCTTGAGGAACAGGAGGTTCCTTATTTATAGCATCAAATATTGCATTTTTAAATTTAGCAGGATGGGCACATGCCAAACTAATATTTGCAACATTAGTATTTAGTTTACTTAATATATTTAACCCAGTTGCAGTGTGTGGGTCAGACAAATAATTATATTTATTGTAGAATTCTTTGATAGTTTGTAATACCTCTGAATCAGTAACAGAATGAGTATTATATATTGATTGTATATTTTTAAGTATATTTTGAGGTATAGTCACTTCATTGTTTTTAGAAAAAGATCTCATTAAATCATTTAAAAAATTGCTATCTCTATCTGAACTCTCAAATAATTGACGCTCAAAGTTACTAGAAATTTGTATATCCATACTAGGACTATAAGTTTGTTTAACTTTAAGAATTTTCATTTCGCCAGTTTTTATTGAGCGATTTAAAATATCATTTTCATTTGTTACTATATGAAGTTCATTTATTGGAAGACCCATATATTTTGCCACTCTAGCAGAAAAAATATTTCCAAAATTTCCTGAAGGAACAATAAAATTAACTTTTTCCTTATTTAATTGCAAATAAGACCAAAAATAATAAACTGTTTGTGCAATAATTCTTATCCAATTAATTGAGTTTATTGCAGTTAAAGAAGTTTTTGATTGAATTTCTTCATCAACAAAAAGTTCTTTTACGATTCTTTGACAATCATCAAAATTACCTTCAATTGCAAAATTATGTATATTAGTTTCTTCTATTGTTGTCATTTGACGACGCTGTACTTCAGATACGTTATTGTGAGGGTGCAATATAAAAACTTCAATATCATCTTTTCCTTTAAAAGCATTTATTGCTGCTGAACCCGTATCTCCAGATGTTGCACCTAAAACAGTAATTTTCTTTTTTCTTTTTGTGAGAAGATAAGAAAATAAATTCCCTAAGAATTGTAAAGCATAATCTTTAAATGCAAAAGTAGGTCCGTAAAAAAGCTCTAATACATATTTATTTTTATCAATATTTACAACAGGTGCAATTTTATTATGATCAAAATTTTTATATGCTTCATTAATAATAAATTTTAAATCAGAATCTGGGACATCATCTTTTATGTATGGAAAAATAATAGAATGAGCAACTTCTTGATAAGATTTGCCTGCTAAATTTTTTAAAGATATAGTTGGCCACTCAGATGGCAAAAATAATCCTCCATCTTTTGATAATCCTCTAAAAAGAATATTTAAAAAAGACTCTTTAAGTTGATTGTTACGCGTACTTAAATAATGCACTTTTCTCCTAATTAAAATTTTAAAAGTTTAACTTTTATATTCTGAAAACTCGTATGTGAATACTAGATCTTTTAAATCATTAAAATAAAAGTCTGAATCAAGACTGGGATCAATGTAGAAAATCATGGTAAATATCTGACTTTCTCCAGATTTAAGTGTTTGTTCAGTAAAACAAAAACATTCGGTTTTTATTAAATATACTTGGACTGCTTCAGGATCTACAAAAAAATTTGCTGTTGAAGTGATAGTTTTATTTGATAAATTTGTACCCTTATATTTAATTAAATTATTTTCCCCAATTTTTACTTCTAAATTTTCTTTTAATGGTTCAAATTCCCAATTTAAAGATTGGTCAACTTTTGCAACCAATTGAATGTTAATTGTTCTATCTAGTATAGCAGAGGATTTTGCTTCAGGGTTAATAATTATTTGCCCTTTTACAAATTCGTTATTACTTACATTGCCTTTACTTAAATATTTATATGTAGGAATCGCAAATAATAAAATACATAAAATTAAAAAAATATTGATTGCAATAATTATAAAAAATTTTTTTTTATATTGCACAATTTTTAGTTAATCTTATCCTTCAATTTCAGCAATAAGTGGTTGTGCTATTTTTTTTGATTTACCAATAAATTTAACTTTTTTAATTGATTCCAAGTTAGATAAATCATCTCCTACAATTACAAAACCAATCATACCCATGGATTTGTGTGGAGTGCACCAATAAGCATATATTCCTGGTATAGTAAAAGTATACTCTGCATCTGCAGAAACTTTAGATTTAAATTTATCTACTCCATCTGGAACTCCGTTCTTCTTAATAAATTCTACATTATGTCCTTTATCAACAGATTTCCAAAAGACAGTATCGCCTACATCTACCCTAACAATTTCTTGACTAAAAACCATACTTCTGTCCTCACCCTTGTTGAGCATATCAATTGTTGTGTCCTCAGCTAATGCTGAATATGAAAATAATAAACTTAATAAAATAACGAAAAGTTTCATAAATTTTGCCCTTTTTTAAAAATAAAATAATTATACTAATTATATATGGATTAAAATAAGCAAATCAAAAAAAATTAAAAATTAGTAGTAAAAAATAGACTAAAAGTCGCACTTCAATATCTTTATAGAAAAGCTATCAATTCTATTAGGTTTTTTTTTATTTTTTAATAAAATTAGTTTGATTCCTTATAATATTCTATTATGTAGTTCCCTAAATGATAGTAGCGGTTTTAGTTGTATTAGTTACCCTAGGCTCAGTCGCCTTTCATATGTGGTCCCCATGGTGGTGGAGTGAAATTGCTTCAAATTGGGTTGGTATGGATGACACAATCATTCTTACCTTTTGGATAACAGGGGCAGTTTTTGTAGCGATAGGTCTATTCATGGCATATTGTATTTGGAAATACAAATATAATAAAGATAAAAGAGCTGATTACGAACCTGAAAATTCAAAACTAGAATGGGCCCTTACTATTATTACTACAATCGGTGTTATAGCGTTATTAGCTCCTGGTCTTATTGTTTGGAAAAATTTTGTTACTGTTCCAAAGGGCGCTTATGAGATAGAAGTTGTAGGTCAGCAATGGTATTGGATGTATCGATTACCAGGTAAAGATGGAGTATTGGGTACCACTGATATTAAAAATATAAATGATGATAATCCTTTTGGTTTAAATACTGATGATCCTCACAGTGTTGATGATATCTTAATAGATGCGGATGATTTGCATATATTAAAAGATCAAACTCTAAAATTAAATTTACGTGCATTAGATGTTTTACATGATTTTTATGTGCCTCAATTCAGAGCAAAAATGGATATGGTCCCAGGAATGATAACTTATTATTGGTTTACCCCAATTAAAACGGGAACTTTTGAAATTTTATGTGCGGAATATTGTGGAACAGGACATTATTCAATGTTGGGTTACGTGATTGTAGATGAAGAAGAAGATTATAATGAGTGGTTAAGTGAACAAATGACTTTTGAAGAAACATTAGCTAGTAATGGTAAAAGTGATTTGATAAAAATAGCTTTAAATAAAAAAAATGATTTATAAGGGAGATGTATAATGGCTGCTGATAGTTATGATGATGTTGCAAAGAATAAAGATTCAATTCCTTCACTAGAAGTACCGCCACAAGATCTTTATCATGCTAAAAGTTGGTGGACTAAATATATTTTCTGTCAGGATGCTAAAGTAATTGGCATTCAATATGCATTAACTGCAGTTGCTATTGGTATGGTAGGCCTAGTTTCTTCATGGTTAATGAGAATGCAGATAGCATTCCCAGGTGTAATTCCTATGGAAGCTGGCGCGTATTATCAGCTTGTCACAATGCATGGAATGATAATGGTTGTATATCTTCTAACAGCATTATTTTTAGGAGGTTTTGGTAATTTTCTTATTCCTTTAATGGTAGGAGCACGTGATATGGTATTCCCGTATGTAAACATGGTAAGTTTCTGGGTATTTTTCTTGGCAGTAATAATTTTAGCTGCAAGTTATTTTGTCCCCGGAGGTCCTACTGGTGCAGGTTGGACGTTATATCCACCCCAAGCCATAACATCAGGTACGCCTGGTGGTGATGGTTTAGGCATTGTGCTCATGTTAGTATCACTGGCTGTTTTTGTTATTGGTTTCACAATGGGTGGATTAAATTATGTAATCACTATTTTACAAGCCCGCACAAGAGGAATGACCTTAATGAGACTTCCCTTAACAGTATGGGGTATTTTTACAGCAACTGTTTTAGCATTATTTGCCTTCCCCGCTCTTTTTGTTGCAGGTATAATGATGACTCTTGATAATATGCTTGGTACTAGTTTTTTTATGCCAGCTATTGTTGAATTTGGTGAACGCCTAACTTACGATGGTGGAAGCCCAATACTTTTTCAACATCTTTTTTGGTTTTTTGGCCATCCTGAAGTTTATATTGTTGCTCTTCCAGCCTTTGGTATTGTTTCAGATTTAATCTCTGTACATGCCCGAAAAAATATTTTTGGATATCGCATGATGGTTTGGGCAATCGTCGTTATTGGAGCTTTAAGTTTTATCGTTTGGGCGCATCATATGTATGTAGCTGGAATGAATCCTTGGTTTGGCTTTTTCTTTGCTACCACAACTTTAATCATTGCAGTTCCAACCGCAATTAAAGTTTATAACTGGGTTCTTACTCTTTGGAGAGGAAATATTAAACTAACAATCCCAATGTTATTCGCCATAGCTTTTATTATAACTTTTGTTAATGGTGGATTAACAGGATTATTTTTAGGTAATGTAGCTGTTGATGTACCATTATCAGATACCTATTTTGTTGTAGCTCATTTTCATATGGTAATGGGGATAGCTCCTGTTTTAGTTATACTAGGTTCAATTTATCATTGGTTCCCTTTGATTACTGGTCGTTTTCTTAATGAAAGACTTGGAAGAATTCATTTCTGGGTAACTTTTATTGGATCTTATTCTATTTATTTCCCTATGCATTATTTAGGCTTTATGGGAGTGACCAGAAGATATTTTGAAGTTTTTGAAGGTGATAATTTTACTTATTCTATCATTGGAATTAACCAATTTATAACTGTTGCAGCTTTAATTACTGGTGCAGTACAATTCTTATTTTTTTATAATATTATTGTAAGTTCTAAATTTGGTAAAAAGGCAGGAAAAAATCCTTGGAAAGCTTGTTCTTTAGAATGGCAAACTCCAGATGTCCCTCCAACTCATGGCAATTTTGGAAAAGAATTACCTGTCGTTTACAGATGGGCATATGATTATAGTGTTCCTGGTGCAGATAAAGATTATATTACACAAGATACTCCACCGAGTGCTGTTGCAAATGCCAAGGCTGAACAAACATGAGCAAAAACAAAGAAAGTATTATTAATCAATTAACTCAGAAACCCTGGGAGCCCGCACAAGTAAAAGTTGATAATTTACATGAGGGTAAAACATTTAATTTACATGTAGGAAAACTAGGTCTGCGTTATTTAATGGTTGTTAGTACCATTATGTTCTGTTTATTCATCGTAACTTATGCAGATAGAATGGTATACGATGATTGGGTTAGAATGCCTGAGCCTTTTTTACTTTGGATAAATACTTTAATACTTGTAATTAGTAGTTTTGTCTTTATTCGCATTCAACTAGCTTCAAAGAAAAATAATTTTGAAAAAGCAAGAAGAGAATTATTTTTTATTGGATTTTTAGCTGTATTATTCCTCATTGGTCAATTATTAGTATGGCAAGATTTGGTTCAAGCAGGCTATTATGTTTCTGGCAGTCCAGCAAATGGTTATTTTTACGTATTTACTACTCTTCATGGTTTTCATCTCTTAGGGGGTTTAATATATTGGGCTATGACAATAAATAAAGTTTGGAAGCTTGAGAATATAGTTATTAGAAAAGCAAAACATACAATAGAATTATGTGCAATTTATTGGCATTTTTTATTAGCTGTGTGGATAGTGCTATTTGGATTAATGTTATTTTCATAATGAAAGGTTAACTAATGGAGTCAAATCAAAACGTAGAAGTAATAGTTCCTGAAAAGCAATCCTTTTCTAAGGAATGGGCGTCTGACCAAAAAGCTTTTAAAGGTGTTCCATGGGGAAAAGCAATGATGTGGATATTTCTTGTTAGTGATACTTTTGTTTTTAGTATTTTTTTAATTTCTTACATGACAGTACGATTTTCTACGAAAGCAGATTGGCCTAATGCTAGTGAAGTTTTTGGATTACATGTTGGTGATTATAATGTTCCATTACTTTTAATTGCTATCATGACTTTTATATTAATTACTAGCAGTGGAACCATGGCTTTAGCAGTTAAATATGGATACGAGAAAAATCGAAAAATGTGTGGTTATCTTATGTTAGCTACAGCTGTATTTGGTGCATCATTTGTAGGTATGCAGGCTTTTGAATGGACAAAATTAATTAGTGAAGGAGTGCGTCCTTGGGATAATCCATTTGGGGCCCCACAGTTTGGTGCAATATTTTTTATGATTACTGGTTTTCATGGTACTCATGTAACAATTGGTGTTATTTTCCTTTTTATTATGACAAGGAAAGTCTTTAGAGGAGATTTTGATACTGGTAGAAGAGGTTTTTTTACATCGCAAAAATCAAATTATGAAGCAATAGAAATTATGGGTTTGTATTGGCATTTTGTAGATTTAGTTTGGGTTTTTATTTTTGCATTTTTCTATTTATGGTGAGGTAATATGGCAGAAGGTACACAACAACATCCCTTAAAAATTTATTTCCAAGTATGGACATTGCTTTTTGTAGTAAGTGCATTGTCATACTGGGTTGATTGGTATGGATTTCAAAGTTATACTAGATGGGGTCTGATTTTAATTTTTATGCTTCTTAAAGCTGGTTTTATTTGTGCAATTTTTATGCATATGTGGTGGGAAAGGCTACCTATAATAGCAGCTATTTTAATGCCTTGTTTTGCGATATTAGTTTTTGTGTTTATTATGTGGCATGAATCTTATTGGACATTAATCATAAGAAAAATTTATTTTGCAGTTACTGGATCATAGGAATTATTAGTTCTTAAATGACCCAAAAAATATTAACAATTAATACGTTTCTATTTAATTTAAATAGTTTTTATCAATTAATGAAACCAAGGGTTATGTCCCTAGTTATTTTTACATGTGTTGTTGGATTAATTGCAGCACCGGCTCAAGTAGATTTTATTACTTCTGCTTTATCTTTATGTGCTGTTGCTCTAGGTGCGGGTGCTGCAGGAGCATTAAACATGTGGTATGAATCAGACTTAGATGCATTAATGAAGAGGACTTGTTTAAGACCTATTCCGACTGGTAAAATTACACAGAACCAAGCTTTAATTTTTGGCCTTTCAACTTCATTTATTTCTGTAATCGCTCTCTATTATTTTTCTAATTTTATATCTGCAGTAATGCTAACAATAACAATTTTATTTTATGTTGTAATTTATACAATGTGGTTAAAAAAACTTACACCACAAAACATTGTAATTGGAGGAGCAGCAGGTGCTTTCCCTCCAATTATTGGGTGGACAATTGCGACTGGGAATATAACATTAGAACCAATTTTATATTTTTTAATTATATTTTTTTGGACACCTTCTCATTTTTGGGCCTTAAGTTTATATAAAACAGAAGACTACAATAATGCAAAAATACCTATGTTACCTGTAGTAGCAGGAATCAAAACAACAAAAGTAAACATATTTGTTTATGGATTAATTTTATTTATTATTTCACTAACACCATATTATTTTGGGTATTTAGGACTTATATATTTTTCTACTAGCTTAGTTTTAGGTCTTTATTACGTATACTTATGTTACAAATTACTAATAGAAATTAATGATGAAAATAAATTTGCAAAAAAAATATTTATATATTCAATTTTATATTTATTTTTGATTTTTATCTCTATATTAATAGATGGAATCATTTAATGAGTAATTTATTTAATTTTTTTATAATTTTTTTATTACTTTTAATACCAGTACCAGTTTTTGCAAGGTGTGCAGTTTGTTATACACAAGGTATGTCTGGAGCAAGTATTGCTGTAATGGTCATTGTTATATCAGCAATTTTTCTTTTTATTGCTAATAAATTTTTACAAAAATTCTTAGAAAAATATAATTAAAATATTTTAACTTTGGTTATTTTCTGTTGAAGATATATCATCATTTCTTTTATCTGATTTTATCCAAACCCAAGTTATTAAAAAGTAGCAAAAAAGATACATCCCTAAAACTCCACAAAGTAATAATGTTTCTGAGTTAAATTCCATAATTAATACCTTTATAAATGAAATTATGTATTGATGATACAAAAATTTTTATGATGTTATTTCTTTTATACAAAATAAAGCCACTGTAATAGCAGTATCAGAACGCAGTATAGTTTTACCTAGTGATACTGATATAACGTTATTATTTTTTAAAATTAAATCTTGTTCAGCACTTGAGAAACCGCCTTCTGGACCTACAAGGACAGCCCATTTTTTTGTGGTATTTTTTATAGAGATCATAGTTTCAATTATAGATGTATTATCTGTATTTTTTTCATTACAATAAATCAATTTTCTATCCATAGGCCAACTTTCTAATAAAGATTTAAGATCTATTTCTTTTTCTATACTTGGGATGTCTAATCTTAAAGATTGTTCTGAAGCCTCAACAGTATTTTGAGATAGGTTTTTTTCATTTATATTTTTGATATTTGTGTACTCAGTAATACAAGGAATAATTTTTGATACACCTATTTCAGTTGCTTTTTGTATAGCTGTGCTCATTCGGCTTTGTCTTATAGGAGAAAATATCAACCATATATCAGGAGAAGACAGCATTTTTTTAATATTTTCAGTAACACGCAGTGCTGTACTTTCTCTATTTACAGAAATTACTTTTGAAATCCATTCGCCTGATTGACCATCAAAAACATTAATTTTATCATCAATTTTTATTCGCATAACATTTTTAAGGAAATGATGTTGTTTATTTTTTACATAAATAATTAAATTAGAAGAAATCGTCTTGTTAACAAAAATACGTGTTTTAGGTTTTTGCATAATAAATAATATCATTATTATATAAAAATATTATTAGTAAATATATTTTTATAATATTATGCTTAATTATGATTAAAGAGTTGTCTTTTGAAACAAAATTTGGATGGATTAATATTAAAGAAATAAACGAAAGAATAGAATCAATACAGTTTGGAAAAAAAAATAATAACTATTGTAAGAGCAAGACTCTTTTAAAAGTAAAAAATCAAATACAAAAATATTTAAAAGGTCAATTAAAAAATTTTGATCTAAATATTTTTTTAGAAGGAACAATTTTTCAAAAAAAAATTTGGAACGAACTTAAAAAAATTCCATATGGTAAAACTAAATCCTATGGTCAAATTGCAAAAAAACTTAATACATCACCTAGGTTTGTTGGTAATGTTTGTGGATTAAATAAACATTTAATTGTAGTACCATGCCATCGTGTTATTCGTTCTGATGGAACCCTTGGTGGATTTTCTGGTTTGGGTGGTATTAAATTAAAAAAAAGGTTATTAGAATTAGAGAATGATGAGTAAAAAAATTATTATACTTCAACATATTGATATAGAAACACCAGGATATATTCTTGATTTAATGAAAAAAGATAATTTAAATCTAACTACAATTCAATTAGATGAAGGGGAGAAAATACCAAATAATATTGAAGAGTTTGATGGAATGTTTTGCATGGGAGGCCCTATGGATACATGGATGGAAGAAGAATTCCCTTGGCTTATTGAGGAAAAAAATAAAATAAAACAATTTGTTGTAGAGTTACAAAAACCCTACTTGGGTTTTTGTTTAGGATGTCAATTATTAGGTGAGGTATTAGGTGGCGACGTTGTAAAATCTAAACCACCTGAAATAGGAATACTAGATATTAATATGGATCAATCTAGTTCAAATGATATTTTATTTGGTGAATTTAAGTCAACTATTAAGGCTTTGCAGTGGCATAGTTATGAAGTGCAAAATCTTGAATCCAACCATGATATAACATTACTTGGTTCTTCTCCAACAACTAAATATCAAATATTTAAATATAAAAATCATGCATACGGTATTCAGTTTCATATTGAAATTAAAAATAATACAGTTTCTCAGTGGGGATGTGTTCCTGAATATGAAAATGCTCTAGAAGATTGTATGGGCAAAGGAGCACTTAAAAAATTTGACAAAGTAGCACAAGAAAATATGAGCGAAATGAATAATAATGCAGAAAATTTATATAATAATTTTAAAAAAATATTATAAACCTTCAAAATAATTTAACTAACGAATAAATAATTTATTGAATTTTATACTATATTTGATCAATGCATATCTAGGTATGCGTTTTGTGCATATCTATTTTTCTTATTTTAAACTTACAATTTTTAATATTATAATTAAATATATTTTTACGTTCATCATGTTTTACATGACGGAAGTAAGCGAAAGCTGAAGGAACGCATGCAGAGTTATTAAATCGTTCAATCTGTTTTAACAGATCGGAAGTAGGTTATACCGAAGGAACGCGGAACTTATATATTAATTTCCATAGCTAAGCATGATTTGAACAGGTCTCAGGTGAGTTCTGTTATAAATTTATTATGGAGAATTATATGAATAAATATTCTTTTTTGGGTTTAATTTTAGGTTTTACTTTTATTTCATAAAACTCTTCTGTTAAAAAATATTTTTTTACCCTCCTATCTTGATTATTTTCAACCTTCTTTAAAATCTTTTTATCTAATCCTTCACTAAGCAAATTTTGAATACTTGATC
The DNA here is from genome assembly GCA_902586695.1 of uncultured Alphaproteobacteria bacterium. Classification (GTDB taxonomy): domain Bacteria; phylum Pseudomonadota; class Alphaproteobacteria; order HIMB59; genus CACPNW01. The sequence continues at coordinate 32,355 of CACIIL010000004.1, forward strand.
TTGATCCTAAAGACTTTGGTATATTTAAACATAATTTCTCATAGGAAATACCACCTAAATCATTATTACAAAAAATCTCCATAATGACAGCATGATGTAAAAGAGATTTATAAAAAAACTTATCAAAAATATTTGTGCTTTCAATACTGTAGTACAAAGCTATTTTATTTAGTTCAATAATCCCTTTTACATTCATAATTTTCTCAATTTACTAAATTCAAGATAGGTTAATAATCTAATCTCGAATTGAATATGCCATTACTCCAACTTCCGCTTTATCAGTTCCAAGCTTTTCTGCTTCTTCGCTTATTCTTATTCCAAAACTAATTTTCATTAGGTACCAAACAATAAAGGCAGCAACGAAAACAAAAATGTTGATCCATAAGATTCCATAGAGCTGAGAAGCAAAATTAGTACCAGAATTAGTAAGTGGTACAGCTAATGTCCCCCAAATACCTGCAAAACCGTGAACCGGAATAGCTCCAACAACATCATCTATTTTAAATCTAATCAATAATAATGTTCCGTAATAGACAACTAATCCTCCAATTCCTCCAATAATTATTGCCATGATAGGAGAAGGTGTAAGAGGCTCTGCAGTAATAGCTACAAGTCCACCTAAAGCACCGTTAAGCATCATCACAACATCAGTTTTACCACCAACTAATCTTGACACGGCAGCACAAACCATAACACCTGCACAAGCGGCTAGGTTAGTGTTAATAAAAATAGTTGCGATAGAAGTTGAGTCATCAAAAGAGCCTAAAGCTAATTGTGATCCACCGTTAAATCCAAACCATCCTAACCATAAAATAAATACACCTAGTGTTGCTAATGGTATTGAAGAACTGGCAAAAGGCTCCATTGCTTTAGGGTCACCTTTATCAGTAAATCTGCCAAGTCTTGGGCCAAGAAGTATAGCTCCTGCAAGTGCCGCAGCACCTCCTGCACTATGAACTAATGTTGAACCAGCAAAATCTGAAAAACCAGCAGCTGCAAGATGACCTCCACCCCATTGCCATCCCATTTCGATTGGATATATTATACCAGCTAAAATTGCACAAAATAAAAAGAATGGCCAAATTTTAATTCTTTCAGCCATCGTACCTGATACTATAGAGCAAGTTGTAGCACAAAATACCATTTGGAAAAACCAATCTGAACCATCCGAATAACCAGTTTCAATTGAGCTTGCATCACTCCATGGGAGGAATGTTCCAATAAATCCTCCTTCTGGGATGCCGTATGCTAAATTATATCCAACAAACCAAAACATCAAACCTGCTATAGAATATAATCCTATATTTTTTGCAGCTATTGTTGCAACGCTTTTAGATGTAACTAACCCAGACTCTAACATTGCAAAACCAGCTGCCATCCACATGACTAAAAAACCACCTATTAAAAATAAGAGTGTGTTTAAAATATAGGATACTTCAGGATCAACAGCCGCAAAAGCAGTTGATGAAATAAAAGTAAATTGGATAAAGAATCAAAAAAATATATTTAATAGTTAGGAAAAAATTATGTTATTTTATATAGATTTTAATAAAAACAAAACTAAATACTTAGAAGAGAATTTATCTCTTTCACTTATGGAGGATTTTATGAAAACATCATTTATTATTGCGAAAAAAAACTATACATTAAAATATGAAAGAAAAATGCCTGAAAAAGAGGTATTAAAAATGAAATCTTTTGTCACAAAAAAAGGTGATAAACTTGTTAAGACAAATAATTTTAAGATAAAAAAAACAATTGAAAAAGATAATGAGCGTATTTTTGAAGTTATTCTATAATTAGGCTCTGCCTGAATATTGAGATAATTTATTGGGATCAACTCCTAGTAAATTATAAGCTTTGTTCCATTTATTTGATACTTCATCGTCAAATAAAAAGTTAGAGTCAACTGAAAGAGTTACCCAACTGTTTGCAAGGATTTCTTTTTCTATTTGTCCTGGTCCCCATCCAGCATATCCAAGAGCCAAAATGCTATTTTTAGGACCTTTTCCTTTTGATAAGTCTTCAAAAAACTCTGATGTACTTGTTAGTGCTACACCTTTTTCAATTGAAAGGGTTTCTTTTTGTATAACTTCATCTGAATGCAAAACAAAACCTCTTCCGCTTTCAACAGGTCCACCATAGCGAATATATAGTTTTTTATTTTCGAGTGGTTTATCAATGCCCAGTTGTTCTAATAAATCAGGGTATAAATCATAATCTATCTTTTTATTTATTATTATTCCCATAGCTCCTTCAGATGAATGAGCACACATATATATAACAGTTTTATAAAACCTCTCATCTTCTAGAGATGGCATTGAAATTAATAGTTTTCCTGTTAAATCCATAATTATATATATTTCTATTATATATAGTATTTCAATAGCCTATTACTATATATTACAATAATAATTCTGATGAACACATTGCTTAATTTATTTAAATTTCTTATTTATACTATGATATTGAGCGTTTTTTATAAAATTGCTCTAGCTAATTCAAGTGATTGGTCAGTGAGTGAAACATCAAAACTAAGATTAATTTCTCCTTATGCTCAAAATAATACTAATAATTTTATTGTCGGACTTGAGTATAAAATGGAACAGGACTGGAAAACTTATTGGAAATCTCCAGGTGATGGAGGCTTCCCCCAAACAATCTCCTGGGATAATTCATTAAATGTTAAAAGTATTAATATTTTGTGGCCTACTCCTGATGAGTTTGAAATATTAGGCTTAACATCACTTGGTTATCAAAATAATGTCATCTTTCCTCTTGAGGTAGAAGTAGAAGATCCATTACAAAATACATTTTTAAACTTACATGTAAATTTCTTAATTTGTAAAGAGGTATGTATTCCTGGCGATGCAAGAGTTTACTTAGAAATTCCTTCTGGAGAAAAAAAATTAACAGAAAATTATTTTGTTTTGGAGAAAGCTTTATCTTTTTTACCAGAAAAGAATTTAGATAGCTCTTATATTAAAAAAATAGATGCTAATGTTTTTAACAATAATGAGTATTCAACAATTCAACTCCAATTTGAATCAGAAAAAATTTTTTTTAATCCAAAAATATTTTTGCATACTCCATTTGGTCTTCCAGTAGTTAAAAACTCCATTAATTACTCAAGTGACAACAAATTAATTAATGCTGAATTTAATTTTGATAACGATCTAATATCTAAGGAAGAATTTCCCCTGGAAGTAATTATCAAAGATAAAAATCATAATTTTGAAAAAGTACTTAATGTTAAAATATCTAACAAAGATTTAAATATAATAAAAAATAATAAATTTATCTATTATTTGCTAATATCATTATTGGCTGGTTTAATTTTAAATGTCATGCCTTGTGTATTTCCAGTTCTTTCCATAAAATTATTTTCATTTTTATCTGCTGAGAAACATAGCGCTAGAGTAAGTTTTTTAATTACTGCTATTGGAATTATTTCGTCTTTTGCCCTTTTGGGTTTAGCTTTTTTATTATTACAGTATTCTAAAGTTTCTGTTGCATGGGGTATGCAATTTCAACAACCATATTTTTTGATTTTTATTACTATGGTAATGTTTTTATTTATGATGAATATGTTTGGTCAATTTGAAATATCCTTACCAAATAAATTCAATAATTTAAACTTTTTCGGCAGAAGTAATAATATTTATTTAAAAGATTTTTTTAATGGATTTTTTGCAACACTAATGGCAACCCCATGTTCAGCACCATTTGTTGGTACAGCGATTACTGCTGCATTTACTCAAAATTATATAATAGGAATCAGTATCTTTTTATTTATGGGAATAGGAATGAGCACGCCTTATTTATTAATTGCTACATTTCCAAAGTTAATTAATTTCATACCTAAACCTGGAAAGTGGATGGTTTATATAAAATATTTTCTAGGATTATTACTTTTAGCTACTGTAATATGGTTATCAAATATTTTATTAAATTTTTTTAATTATTATTTTTTATTTTTCTCTCTGATAATATTTTTAGTTGTAACTTATAGAAAAAAAATACCTTTTATAAAAAATACTATTACGTTGATAGTTCTATTTATTTTTTTTTCTTCTTCTTCTCTAAAATTATTTCAACAAAATCCAATAATTTATTATGATAAAGATTGGTTAAATTATTTTGAGGTTGATTTAGATAACCTTTTACAAAGAGATCAGATAGTTTTTTTAGATATTACAGCAGATTGGTGTGCAACATGTCAATTTAACAAAATTAATGTTTTAAATTCTGAAAGAGTTACAAAATTATTAAAAAATAATAATATTTCACTTATCAGAGCTGATTGGACAAAACCTAATGAGAAGATTAATATTTTTTTAGAAAAATATGAACGTTTTGGTATTCCTTTTAATGCCTTTTTTTCTAAAAGTTTTCCTAACGGAATATTGTTATCTGAGCTGCTTTCTGAAAAAGAAATAGTAAATGCTATGAATAAAATAAAAAATGATTAAAACCTTTCCATCAATTGAGACGCCTATAATTGAAAAAGGCATTACATCAAAAGTTAATCTTTCTGATAAAATTAAAGATAAAAAAGTTATTATCTTTGGAGTACCAGGTGCTTTTACACCTACTTGTTCAGAAAAGCATATGCCAAGTTATATAAAATTGCATCAGCAAATAACAAATAAAGGCATTGATGATATTTATTGTTTATCTGTAAATGATAAATTTGTAATGAGTGCTTGGTTATTAAATTACACTGATGGTCACAAAATAATTGGTATTGCTGATGGTAATGGAGATATTTGTAAAAAATTAAATTTACTTGTAGATAAATCTAACAATTTTATGGGTATGCGAGCAAAAAGATTTTCAATGATAGTGATAAATAATTTTATAGAAAATACTTTTATTGAAGAACCAGGAGAGTACAAAGTTTCATCAGCAGAGCATTTATTAACGATACTTTAAGTTTTAATATCTTTAAATAATTTATTAATATAATATAAATAAGTATGTCAGAAAAAAAAAGATACAGATCAGCTGAGTGGTATAATTCTAAAACTCATAAAAGAGATACATTTGTGCATAGAGGTTGGATGCGAAATCAAGGACATCCTGACCATCTTTTTGATGGAAGACCTGTAATAGGTATTTGTAATACTTGGTCTGAATTAACACCGTGTAATGGACACTTTAGAGAAATTTCTGAATCGGTTAAAAAAGGTGTTTATGAAGCAGGTGGTTTCCCATTAGAATTTCCAGTGTTTTCGGCAAGTGAATCAAATTTAAGACCAACAGCCATGCTGTTTAGAAATCTTGCAAGTATGGATGTAGAAGAGGCAATTAGAGGCAATCCCATGGATGGTGTAGTGCTATTAATGGGTTGTGATAAAACAACACCTTCTTTATTAATGGGTGCTGCTAGTGTTGATATTCCAACAATTGGTGTATCAGGAGGACCCATGCTTAATGGACATCACAAAGGAAATACTATTGGTTCTGGCACAGGAGTTTGGCAATTAGATGCTGATTTAAGTGCTGGTAAAATTACAGAGGAAGATTTTATAGAAGCGGAAATATCAATGAGTAGGTCGAAAGGCAATTGTATGACAATGGGTACTGCTTCTACAATGGGAAGCATGGTTGAGGCATTAGGTATGGCTTTACCTCATAATGCAGCGATACCAGCAGTTGATGCAAGAAGATATTCGCTTGCACACATGTCTGGTAAAAGAATTGTGGAAATGGTTAAAGAAAATTTAACTATGTCAAAAGTTGTATCCAAAGCTTCATTCGAAAACGCTATTAAAGTAAATGGTGCAATAGGAGGTTCAACAAATGCTGTGATTCATCTTGCAGCTATTGCAGGGAGATTAGAAATTGATTTAACTTTAGATGATTGGGAAAAATGTGGAAAAGATATCCCTACACTTGTGAATTTACAGCCATCAGGTAAATATTTAATGGAGGACTTTTATTATGCAGGAGGGGTGCCTGCTGTGATAAAACAACTTTTAGATAAGAAATTAATTAATAAAAATGCATTAACTGTTAATGGTAAAACAATTGAAGAAAACAATATTAATGCAGATTGTTGGAACAAAGAAGTAATAAAAAATTTTGACTCTCCTCTCGTAAAAGATGGAGGAATTAAAATTTTAAAAGGAAATATAGCCCCCGATGGCGCCATTATAAAACCTTCTGCAGCTAGTTCTGAATTAATGCAACACAAAGGAAAAGCAATTGTTTTTGAAAGTATAGAAGAATTTCAAAATAAAATAGATGATCCAAATCTTGATGTAGATAAAAATTCTATTTTAGTTTTAAAAAATTGTGGACCTAGAGGATATCCTGGTATGGCAGAAGTGGGCAATATGAGACTTCCTAAAAAAATTTTAAAGCAAGGCATAAGAGATATGATTAGAATATCAGATGCGAGAATGAGTGGAACAGCTTATGGCACTGTTATACTACATACATGCCCTGAAGCTGCAGTAAAGGGACCATTAGCTGCAGTACAAAATGGCGATATAATTGAAGTTGATGTAAAGAATTGTAAGTTGAATTTAAATGTATCAAATGAAGTCATAGAAAAAAGATTAGAGGCCTATCAACCTATTTTACCAGAAATTAAAGGCGGTTATCAAAAAATGTATGTTGATCATGTAATGCAAGCTGACAAAGGTGCAGATTTGGATTTCCTAGTTGGTAAAAGAGGTTCTGAAGTTAAAAGACATAGTCATTAATGTAATACATGAATAGTAACTTTGTACCACTATCAGCTGAAGAATTAGTTACTAAAATTAGTAAAATTCCAAGAGTTAATTTAGCCTTACTTCCAACAGTTCTAGAATTTGCTCCGAATATTTCGAAAGAATTAGGTATAAATCTTTTTATAAAAAGAGATGATTGTACAGCTCTTGCTTTTGGAGGAAATAAGACTAGGCATTTAGAATTTATAATGGCAAAGGCTTTTTCTGGAGATTATGATTGTATTCTAACTGGTGCAGCTTCTCAATCGAATTTCTGCAGACAGGCAGTTGCAGCCGCTAATAAATTAAATTTAGATAGTTATTTAGTTTTAATGCACGGCATCAAAGGCAGGATGATGCAAGGTAATTTTTTATTATACAATATTTTAGGTGCAAATGTTGATGTTGTGGAAGGTGAAGACTTAGAAGAAATACCTAAACACTTAGATAAAAAATATAAAGATCTTATAAAAAAAGGAAGAAAGCCATTGTTAATTTATGGTGGTTTTGGAAAAGAAGATACTGTTCTTGCTGCAGTTAGTTATGCTAATGCAATGGCAGAAATAGATTTACAAATGAAAAAGCAGAATTTTATGGCTGATCATTTATTTGTAACAGCAGCTAATATGACTCAAGCTGGATGTGAGTTGGGGGCTAAGATTCTTAATTGGCCAACCAGAATTCAGGGTGTTTCGCCTGTTTATTGGAAGATGAATATTAAAAAAGATATTGCTAGAATATGTAATGAAGCAGCAAAAATGCTAGATGTAAATTTGGAATTTATGCATAATATGATAAATCATGATAAAAGTTACGTCGGTGTAAAATATGGTTCTACAACAAAAGAGGGAGTTGAGGCAATGAAACTTCTTGCAAATAAAGAAGGAATTATTTTAGATCCTGTTTACACTTCTAAAGGGTTCGCCGCATTGATTGATTATGTTAAAAAAGGGATAATAAAAAAAGGAGAAAATGTAATTTTTATATTCACAGGAGGAAGTCCAGCTGTTTTTGCTTATAGTGAAGAAATAACAAGATAAAAAAATTAGTTATGAATCAAATTGATCTATCAAATAGAGTTGCAGTTATAACAGGTGGAGCCCAGGGATTTGGATACTCAATGGCTGAAAGATTCTCGGATTCAAATGCTACAGTTATAATTTGGGATAAAGATGTAGATTTAATGGAATCTTTATCTCTTCCAAAAAATACACATACAATGAAAGTAGATGTAACTTCATATAAGAACATAGAAAAATCAGCTAATGATGTGTTACAAAAGTTTCATTCCATAGATATTTTAGTAAATAATGCAGGTATTGCAGGACCAAGTTTTAAGTCTTGGGATTATCCAATAGATGAATGGCAAAAGGTGATTGATATAGACTTAAGTGGAGTTTTTTACTGTTCAAAAGTTATAGTCCCTCATATGATTAAAGCTAATTATGGTAGAATAGTAAATATAGCATCTATTGCAGGAAAAGAGGGTAATCCTAATGCTATGCCATATAGTGCAGCAAAAGCTGGAGTAATTGCACTTACAAAGTCACTTGGAAAAGAATTATCTGATAAAAATATTTCAGTAAATTGTGTAACTCCTGCAGCAGCAAAAACCAAAATATTTGATCAATTAAGCCAAGAACACATTGATTATATGTTATCAAAAATACCTCGTGGAAGATTTTTAAAAGTAGATGAGTTAGCTTCTATGGTATCATGGTTAGTTTCTGAAGAAAATTCTTACACTACAGCTGCAGTTTTTGATCTAAGTGGAGGTAGAGCAACTTATTAACTTTAATCAAATACTTTCCCTGGATTCATTATATTATTTGGATCAAGACTTTTTTTAATTAATTTCATGTATGGTAGATTATCAGGATGTTGTTTAGCTAGATATTCCTTTTTATGAATTCCAACCCCATGTTCTCCAGTTATAGTACCCTCTAATTCAAGTGCTTTTTGAATAAGTTTATCACTAAACTCTCTTATTATTTTATAACTATCTTGATCTTTTGGATCATATTGAATAGCCACATGAAAATTTCCATCTCCAACATGGCCAACCATGGGTGCTCTTAATCCATAATTTTGGATTTCAGTTTCTGCAAATTGTATAGCTTCAACAAGATTAGAAATTGGAACACAAATATCTGTTGTATAAACTTTAATATTATTTTTTTCTGCTTTTACTGAGTAATAAGCATCATGCCTTGCTTGCCATAATTTATTTCTTTCTTCTGTGGTTTTTGCCCACTTAAATTTACTACCATTGTTTTCATTTGATATTGATTCAACTATTTCGACAGATTCATTATTACTATTTTCACTGCCATGAAATTCAAAAAACAAAGTTGGTTTAATCTCTAAATTCTCTAAATTTGAATATTTAATACTTATATCCATTTGATCTTTATTAAGCATTTCAATTCGTGCTATTGGTATGCCGTATTGAATTACTTGTTGTGCAGTTAGAACTGCAGATTCTAAATTTTCAAATTGACAAATTGCACTCATTATACTTTCGGGTATTGGATTTAAGCGAAGTTGTATTTCCGAAATTATACCTAAAGTTCCCTCTGAACCTATAAATAAATTTGTTAAATTATAACCTGCTGCTGTTTTTTTTGATCTAGTTCCAGTTTTGATTATATCACCATTAGCTAGTATAACAGTCAGACCTGAAACAACTGTTCGCATTGTGCCATATCTTACAGCCATAGTACCCGAGGCTGATGTAGAAGTCATTCCTCCAAGAGATGCATCAGCACCAGGGTCAATTGGAAAGAAAACGCCTTTACTTTTTAATTCCTCATTAAGCTGCTTACGTGTAACATATGCTTGAACTCTGCAATCAAAATCATGTTCATTAACATTGATTACTTTATTCATTTTTTCTAAAGATAAAGTGATACCATTAACATTTCCAACAACATTACCTTCAAGAGAAGTGCCCGATCCAAAGGGTATTATTGGTGTTTTATTCCTATTGCAAAGCTTTACTATAGAAGAAATTTCTTCATTATTTTTAGGAAAAACAACCGCTTCAGATAGTATTGGGTCAAATACATCTTCCCCACCAGCATAATTACTTCTCACAGAAGTTGACTTAGAAAATCTGTCTCCTAGTAAGTCTTGAAGTTCATTTTGCAAACTTTCATTTTTCATATAATAATGTCTAACTATCAAACTACTTCAAAAAAAGAAATGCAAGAAATAAAAGAATTAAATAATTTATTATCATATTACGTTGATCAGGGATTTTTTCCAGGTATTCAATGGCAAATAAATATTAATAATGAAAAATATTCTGGAAAATATGGTTTTAATAATATTGAAACAAAAGAAGATGTATATGAAAATTCTATTTATAGAATTTGGTCAATGACTAAACCTATAATAGCTGTCGCATCATTACAATTAATTGAAGAAAAAAAAATTAATTTAGAAGATCCTATAACAGAATATTTACCAGAATTTAAAGATATACAAGTTATGAAAAAAAAAGATGGTAGTATTAGAGATGTAGAGAAGATAATCGAATATCCAACAATAAAAGATCTTCTTCTTCATACAGCTGGATTTTCTTATAATTTTTTAGCAGATCCTGTTGGTAAAGAATATGATCGAATTCGCTTATTTAATTCTGACACAACAACTTTAGAAGAAGAAATTAAAATTCTTGCTAAAGCTCCACTTTTGTTTCAACCTAATACAAGTTGGCGTTATTCCGTATCAATGGATGTTTTGGCCAGAATTATTGAAATTGTCAGAGGAGAATCTTTGCACAAAATCTTAGATAAAAAAATTTTTTATCCTTTAAATATGAAAGATACAGGATTTTCAGTTTCTAAAGAAAACCAAAAACGGGTGATGGTATCATATGAGTTTGATCCATTAAAAAAGAAGTTAAGTGAATTAATATCTGATCCTCAAAAAATAGGAAATTATGGGTATCCTTTAAATATTAATTCATATGCAAGAGGAGGACACGGACTTTTTTCTAGTTTAAACGATTATTCAATTTTTGCTAAAATGTTGCACACTGGTAAATCTGAAAAGGGTGAGCAAGTTCTAAATAATCAAACATTAAAATTGATTTCTACTAATTTTTTAGATCCTAAATTCTTTCCAATTGAAATTGCCACTATTGGTATTGTAAAAGACGAAAATTATGTCAATGGACTTGAAGGTTATGGATGGGGTCTGGGTTGTAGAACTCTATTAGATCCATCAAAACAAAATAACTTGGGATCTATTGGAGAATTTGGCTGGGCAGGTGCTGCCTCAACGTATTTTTTAGTTGATAATAATAAAAATTTATCTGCAACTATAATGACTCAAGTTTTGTTTGGAAATCCGGAACTCACAAGACAATTTTATAGTTATATTTATTCCAATTTTTGAATATTTTGATCAAATTTAAATCAATAGAAAGTTTAGGTATGCTTTTTGCTATAATGGCTTATTTTGCTTTTTCGCTTTTAGATGCTGTGCAAAAAACAGCAGTTATATACCATTCTGTTTTTCAATTGTTATTTGTAAAATATTGTTTTGTCTTAATATTGTCTTTAATTGAATCTAAGCGAAAAAATAATTTCAAATTTTACATTTCAAATAATATTAAAATGCAACTTTTACGGAGTATTTTATCAATTATTGAATCAGGATGTTTTATTTTATCTTTTAGATACTTATCTTTAGCAGATGCTCATAGTATTGCATCACTTACACCTGTTTTGGTTGTAGCTTTATCAGCACTTATTTTAAGAGAAAAAGTTTCCTTGAAAATATGGATTGCCATTTTTATTGGTTTTGTTGGTGTACTTATAATCATGAGACCTGGCTTATCAATATTTGATACTAAATCCTTAATACCACTTGCAGGTGCTTTTTTTCTAAGTATTTATCAAATAGTAACAAGAAAAGTTTCAGAAAAAGACTCTAATGAAACGTCATTATTTTTTACATCAATAGTAGGTATTATATTAGTTGGTATTATTGGATTTAATTTTTGGCAACCCCTGATGGAATATTCCTTTTTATTCTTTGTTGCCATGGGTTTTCTCTTTTCTTTAGGTTTGTATTTTCAAATTATAGCATTAAGTATGTCTAGAGCAGGAATTATACAACCTTTTCATTATACCTTAATATTTTGGGCAATAATTCTTGGTTATATTTTTTATGATGATTTTCCAGATACTCCAACACTAATTGGTGCTTTTATTATTACTATATCAGGTATTTATGCAATGTATCAAAAGATAAAATAATAAAAATAATTATTCTTGAAATAAAAATAAGTTTGTTTTTAATTTGACTTTATCTTTTAAAATTGAAGTATTTGACCATTTGCCTATTCCTATACCAAATTTTATCCTAGAAAATATTAATTCAGTTTGAATTTGAACTAATTCTTCTGCAAGTCTTGTAACATAAATTGTTAGAGGAACAATTTCACTTTTTCCTTTTAAAGTAAGTTCTACGTCTAATTTAATTTCTTTTTCATTAGTATATGAAAATTTTTTAGTATCGACAACAGCTACAGGAAATTGTTCAGTATCAAAAAATATATTACTTAAAAGTAAATCTTTAAATTTAATATAATTCATTTCAATATCATCAACTTTAACAGAAAAAATGGCCTTATTATTTTTTTTTTCATTTACATCTAATTCAATAAATCCTTCAATAGATTTAAATTCTCCTTGAACATTTTTTGCAAATAAAACCTGAAGTTCAAATTCAATTTTAGACAATTTTTTATCAAGAACCCAACGCTCTGAAGCTTCTAATAAAGATGGAAATATAGAAAAAAAACAGAATAAAAAAAAATATTTAAATATTTTCAATATATCTTCTAGCCAAGTAATCTGCTTTTTCATTATATTTATTTCCCCCATGACCTTTTACCCATTCCCAGTTTACATTATGTTTAGTAATTAAATCATCAAGCTCAATCCATAATTCTTTATTTTTAACAGGTTTTTTAGATGTAGTTTTCCAATTATTTGTTTTCCAGTTTTTTATCCATGATTCAATGCCATCTTTTACATATTTGCTATCAGTGATTAATGTAATTTCTTCTCTTTTTTCAAAATGTTTTAGAGCTTCTATAGCTGCAGTTAATTCCATCTTATTGTTTGTAGTATTATTATCTCCACCATTCAAAAATATTTCATCTTTATTTACTAAAATTACAACACCCCATCCACCAATTCCTGGATTACCTGAACATGCTCCATCTGTATAGATTGTAATCATATTTTTATCCCTTGATTATTTTGATGCCATTTTAAGATATTCAGGTATTCTTTTGGATTTTTCAATTCAACTAATGCATCATTAGGATGAAAAATTTTATCATGAAGTCTTGTAACTAAAATTCGTACAGCTGCACCTCTTAATAAAACATTGATTGAAGCTTTTTCTTCACTATTTAATGATGATTTACTATAAAAACCCTGAATTAATGAATTAAAATTTTCAATATTAAATATTCCATTTTCATTAAAGCACCAAGCATTGATAGTCAGCGCTAATTCATATGCTATAAAGTCTTTACAAGAAAAATAAAAGTCAATGATTCCAGAAATTTTATTTTCTTTAAATAAAACATTATCTATAAATAAATCAGCATGTATTATTGCTGAAGGTAAATTAATTGGCCAATTTTTTTTCAAAAAAATTAATTCTTTATCAAGAAGTTTAAAATATTCTTTATATAATTTTGCATGTGAATTTTTGCATCTTTCATAAATGTCTACCCATGTATTATAAGCTAAGCTGTTTGGTCTTGATAGATTAGAAACTTTTGTAATATTTGTGAATTCTGCAATTTTTGAGCCAAGTTCATAACAATGATTAGGCATGACTTTAGATAAATTTTCTCCTTCCAAAAAAGAAATTATTACAACATTTTTATCTTTTATTTTATTAATAATTGAATTTTTTTTATTTTTAATAGGAAGTGGACAATCAAACCCATGAGCAGCTAATTCTTTTTGAAGACTCATAAAAAAAGGCAAATCTTCTGATTGAACTCTTTTTTCAAATATTGTTAAAATATATTTATTTTTTGAAGTTGTAATTTTATAATTAGTATTTTCTGTACCCTTAACAATTCCTTCAAAAGATATTAGATTACCTATAGAGTAGCTTTTTAAAAAATAATTAATTTCGGTCTTTGATATTTTTGTGAATACAGCCATTTAAATTACTTCTTTGAGTTTTTGAGGGATTTTAAAATTAATATCTTCTTTCTCAAAATCAGATTCTATAATATTTATATCATAATATTTATCTATTTTTTTAAGTATTTTTTTAACAAGAATTTCTGGAGAAGATGCACTTGCTGTGATTCCAATTTTGGAGGCATTATTAATAATTAAAGGATCAAAATTTTCTAAATCATCAACTAATATAGAATGTTCAGAGCCATAATTTTTTGCTACCTCAACTAAACGAAGAGAATTTGAAGAATTTTTTGAACCAATTACAAAAAAATAAGAACAATGTTTGGCAATATTCTTTACTGCTTCTTGTCTATTTGTTGTAGCATAACAAATATCTTTTTTCTTTGGCTCTAAAACAAAATCAAAGCATGATTTAATCTCATCAATTATATCCTTTGTGTCATCAATTGACAAAGTTGTTTGTGTTACATATGCAATTTTTTGATCTTTAGGAATGGGTAAATTTTTAACATCTTCTTTATTTTCTACTAAATAAATATCTTTTGCAGTTTGTCCCATAGTTCCTATTACTTCAGGATGATTTTGGTGACCAATAAGAATTACTGGAAATTTTTTTCTTTCAAAATGCTCAACTTCTCTATGAATTTTACTTACTAGCGGACAAGTTGCGTCAAAGTAAAGAAGTTTTAGTCTATCAGCCTCTTTGGGAACTGATTTTGGAACACCGTGTGCTGAAAAAATCACGGGTCTATCTGACTTATCAATTTCATTTAATTCTTCAATAAAAATTGCTCCTTCATTCTTCAAATTATCTACAACGTATTTATTATGAACTATTTCATGCCTGACATATACTGGTGCCCCGTACTTCTTAATTGCTTCTTGAACCATTAAAATTGCTCTATCCACACCGGCACAAAAACCACGAGGACCTGCTAAATATACATCTAATTTTTTATTCATTTACTTTTAATTTGAACTTACTTTATAAACATACTGAGATAATAAAAAATACAATATTAATGAAAAAATTACCGTTTTTTATACTATTTTTACTAATTCAAGGATGCAATTATATTGATAAAAATAGACAAACTTCTATAAATTTCAATTGTCCACGACTTTTTTTTTCTAGTGCGGACAGAATCTTTATTGATAGCAGTAATCCATTAGACAATGTGCTTTTAAAAGCGGAACTCAATAATTTTCAAATAAACACTGAATGTCAACAAAAAGATAAAATTGTTATCATTCCATTAGATTTATTAATTATTGCTAAACCAATGGATGATTTATTAAATCCTGAAATTAATATGCCAGTATATATTTCTCTCTTAGATAAAAATGACAATCTTCTTGAAACTCAATATTTTATGGTTTCGGGTAAATTAAATAAAAATTCTGAAACAAATAAATACATAGAGACTGATGTATCTGAAAGACTTAATGTTATAACACAATATCTAGAAACATATCAGGTAATAATCGGTTTTATGCTAGATGAAAGAAAAAGAAAATTTTTAAATTAATTTTTTAAAGCTGATTCAAGTTCTTTAATTGATTGATCAATTAATTTTTGTTGCTCTCGTTCGTTTAACTTTTGTTTAATAATTTTAATTGTAGCTGCAATTGATGTAGATGAAATATAAGATTGAATAACATTATTTGCATCACGTGTTAGTTGATCTATTTTAGTATCTGTTAATGATTGCCTTTTATTAATTTGATCTTTTAATTTAATTTCATTATTTACTTCCATTTGCTTAATTTTATTTTCTGCCTCTTTTTTTATTCCTTGGATTTCAATCTGAACTTCATTTTGACGTTTTTTAATTTTACTTAAAGCAACTTGTGTTTCATTTTTAAGATTTTCAGCTTCTTCTATCTTATTTTTAATATCTTTAATCTGTGAATCTAAATTAGTTGTTAGAATTTTTCGAACTGGATTAAAAACAGATGCAATAAAAGCTACAAATGCAACAGCTACCCAAAATTGTGGATCAGAAAACATTAATTTATTGATCTTTCTGAACTTTTTATAGCACTTTTAATCTCATCTTCTGAAACATCAAATGAAGAAATTTTTGATAAAGTAAGTTTCGTGATTTCATTAATTTGATCTTGTATTTTAGATAATGATTCATTTTTACTTTTTTCAATTTGTTCTGATGATTGATTAATTTTTATATCAAGTTCTTTATCAATTTTTGTTAATTCTACTTGAACCTTATCTTGCAATGCAGTTGATGAATTTTTAATCAATTCTGAAGCATCTGAGCGCGCTTGTTTCAATTGATTTTCAATTGATTCTTGAATTTTTTCTGCTTCTAATTGCAACTCTTTGGCTGCAGCCAGGTCTTCGTTAATTTTTCTTTCTCTTTTTTTAAGCACATTACCTATTCTAGGTAATGATATACGCCAAAGAAAAATAAGAAGAAAAGAAAACGTAACTACAAGCCAAAAAAGCTGAGAAACGAAAAATTCAGGATTTAATTGCGGCATGTTTTGCTTAATTAACCAAACAGAATAACTAGAGCAATAACTAGTGCGAAAAGAGCAATTGCTTCAACAAGTGCAAATCCTAACATTGTCATTGTGAAAACTTCACTACGAGCTGCAGGGTTTCTTCCAACTGCTTCGATAAAAGAAGAGAAGATGTTTCCAATTCCTATTCCAGAACCGATAACCCCAATAACGGCTAGACCTGCTCCGATAACTTTAGCTGCTTCTATTTCCATAAATCCTCCTAGATTTTAGTGTAAGTGATATGCATCGTTTATGTATAAGCAAGTTAAAATAGCAAATACATACGCCTGCAAAAATGCGATTAATATTTCTAAACCAGTTAATGCAACAATAAACACGAGCGGAAGCGCACCTGTGAAAAATGGCATTGCAACAACAAAACCGGCAAAGACTTTTAGTAATGTATGACCTGCTAACATATTAGCAAAAAGTCTTACAGACAAACTGATAGGTCGAGATAAATATGAAATTACCTCTATTGGTATAAGAAGAGGGTGCATATAAAAAGGAACACCCGGTATATAAAAAAAAGTAAAAAACTTTATTCCGTGATTAACAAAACCTAAAATAGTGACACCGATAAATACAACGGAAGCTAAAGCAAAAGTAACAATAATGTGGCTTGTAAAAGTAAATTGGTAAGGAACCATACCAACCATATTTCCAATTAATACGAACATAAAAATAGAAAAAACAAATGGAAAGTATTTTTTTCCATTATCACCAACAGTATCACTTAATAGTTGAGCAATGAAATTATACATGAGTTCAGATATTAATTGCATTCTTGTTGGAACTAAAGATCGAGGATTTACAGTTAACGTTAGAAAAAGTGTAATCACTACAACCGTAATAACCATAGAAAGTGAAGAATTTGTAAAAGAAATATCATAGTTTCCAACCTCAGTTTTTGAGTAAGGAATAATCTCAAATTGCTTAAGTGGACTATCTTTTGCTGCCATAAATTATAAAATGAATACTTTAATATTATTGTTTTTCAATGCGACGCATTACACGATAAACATTCAAAAATCCAGCAATTGCACCAAAAATAAAGAAAATAATTAAACCAAATGGTTTGGTCCCTAAATATTTATCCACAATAAGCCCAATACCAACACCTACAACCAGTGCAGCTATGATTTCAGTGCTAATTTTAAAACCAAATCCAGCTCCACTTTCCTTCTTTTTTTGGGATGGCGGAGTGTTTATTGATTTAGCTGTTTCGATTCGCTCTTTTAGCTCTTTAATTTTATCTTCATCAACCATTACTCACCATCTTGCTCACGAATTTCAATAGCTTTCTCTAGATCTACTGAAACAAGCTGAGATACTCCTTGCTCTGGCATTGTAACCCCAAATAAACGATTTACTCTTGCCATTGTCATTCTATGATGTGTTATAACTAAAAATTTTGTACTTGAAGTTTTAGCAATTTCTTCAACTAAAGTGCAAAAACGATCTACATTTGTATCGTCAAGTGGCGCATCAACTTCATCAAGAACACAAATTGGTGCAGGGTTTGAAAGAAATACTGCAAATAGTAATGAAAGCGCTGTTAAAGCTTGTTCACCCCCAGATAATAAATTTAAATTTTGTAGTTTTTTTCCAGGAGGACTTGCAAAAATTTCTAGTCCGGCTTGAAGAGGATCAGTTTCATCTGTAAATTTTAAATATGCCTTACCACCCCCAAAAAGTTGTACAAATAATTTTTGAAAATTTTCATTAACAACACTATAAGCAGCTAATAAGCGTTGGCGTCCTTCTGTATTCAGTGAGTCTATTGCCTCACGCAATTTTGCTATAGCTGCTAGCAAATCACTTTGATCATTTTTAATTGAAGTTACTTTTCCTCCCAATTCTTCAGCTTCTTGCTCAGCTAATAAATTAACCCCTCCTAATCTTTCTTGCTCTGCTATTAGTCTTTCCAAACGTCTTTCTAAATCATTTATTTCACCAAGTGCTTTATTTGGATTAATCTGTGCTACATCAAAGAGACCATTTAACTCAACTCCCAAACGCTCCAATACTTGAGATCTCATTTGTTTTATTGTTTCATTTATTGTTTCTACACTTCCTTCAATTCGTATTTTTTCTTCACGTAAATCATTTAATTTTACTTCTTCTAATTTTAGTTTTTTGTTTATTTCATTTGCTTCCTGTTCTTTTATTTGAAGTTCAGAAGAAATTTTATTATATTCTTTTTTATTATCATCTATTAATTTTTGTAATCTTGTTTTTTCAGAAGATATAGTATTTGGCATAGATCGTAGTTCTTTAAGTTCATCAAAAAGTTTAATTTCTCTTTCTTTTAACTCATCAATTCTTTGTTTAGCTTTAGAAGATATATCCATCCACTGTTTTTCTTCTTTTGATAATTGTTTTAATCGTCTATTTTTTAATTGATCAAGTACTGCCTTAGTAGATGCATTTTGTTTTCCTTTAGATACATAACCATCCCAACGCCATACTTCTCCCTGTAAACTTACTAAAATTTGACCAGGAGTTAATTTGTTTTGTTCACTTAAAATATTAGATTTATCTTCAATTAATCCCACAAAATCTAGCTTTTTCTTAAGATTTTCTGGAGCTTTAATTAAATCTGAAAACTTCTTTATTCCATTTGAAAATACAGATGATTGATTATTAGTTAGTATGCGCCAATGACTTCCTTGTTCATCATTTATTGATGCAATAAGTTCATCTGAAAAAACTGCTGCAACTGCCTTTTCATAACCATCTTCAAAATCTAAATAATCAATGATTGGGTTATTATTTTGTTGATTAGATGTGTTATATGAATTTTGATCTAATGAATCTAAAAATAAATCACCTTGTTGTTTTTCGAGAATTGATTTTTCTTCTCTTACTCTTTCCATATTTTCTTTTGCATCATTAAATAAAAATTGTTCACGATCCATGTCATTTTTAATTTGTTGAATACGGATTTGTGTTTCCTCTACAGCTGAATTAGCTCTATCAATTTCTTTTTCTTGATTATCTAAATTAATAGTATTTTTTTGTAATTCGCCTGCAATTTTACTTTCATTAAGCCTCATATTTGGTAACAATTCTTGAACTTTTTCATATTTAACATTAAATCTAGATACTTCTTGAGTTTGGTCTGAAACGAGGTTGTCTTGCTTCTTCATTTTATTAGTTGCATCTTCTAATTTTAGTTTTTCTACTTCCCATTTTTTATAAAACACTGCAGCTCTTGCTTTAGTAATATCTTTTTGAATATTCTTATAACGTTCAGCTTGTTTGGATTGTTTTTTAAGAACTTCTAATTGTTCTTCTTGATTTTTTAACAAATCTTTAACTCTCTCAAGATTTGTTTCTGTTGCATTTAAGCGTAATTCAGCTTCATGTCTTCTAGAATGTAGACCAGTAATTCCTGCAGCTTCTTCTAATAAATTTCTTCTTTGTTCAGGTTTTGCTGCAATGATTGCTCCAACTCTTCCTTGGCTAACCATAGATGTTGATCTTGCTCCTGTTGCTGCATCAGCAAATAATAATTGAACATCTTTTAGACGAACCTCTTTACCATTAACTCTATATTCAGAACCTTCACCCCTCCATATACGTCTAGTTACTTCAATTTCATCACTTTGATTGAATAAACTTGGCGCACGTCTCTCCGAATTATCTAAATCTATAGTAACTTCAGCAATATCCCAAGCAGGACGGCCAGATGTGCCATTAAATATAACATCATCAAGTTCACTACCACGCATTTGTTTCGGGGAAAGTTCACCCATAACAAAACGAAATGCTTCTACTAGATTAGATTTTCCACAACCATTAGGTCCCACAATGCCTGTAAGGCCTTGTTCAATCACTACTTCTGTTGGTTCTACGAAGGACTTAAAGCCTTTAACTTTAAGCTTTTTAAATTTAATCATCAGTTATTCTGATAATATTTTATCAATGATTTGTCTAAATTCTTTTGTATTTTTATTTCCTTCAACAAGGTTGCCATTAACGATAAATGATGGTGTTGAGCGAATATTAAAGTCATTTTGAGCTGCCATTACCGCTTCTAATATTTCATTTTCAATATCTAAATTACTATAACAGCTATCAAATTCATCTTTTGTCATACCACCACTTTGCATAATTTTATAAAGCTCTTTTTTTGTTACGGTAGGATCTCTATTTACCCATTTAGACTGAAGTTGATATAGGACATTCATATAATCGTATCGAACTTCATTAGGGATACAACGCATCATCATACTTCCTAGTAAAGCAGGATAATTAAAAGGAAAATCTCTAAAAATCATTCTAACTTTACCAGTATCAATATATTCTGTTTTTAAATCCGGTAGAGTATTTTTGTGAAAATTTGCGCAATGGCTGCAAGACATTGAAGCATATTCTATTATAGTGATGGGCGCATCTTCATCACCAATTACAAAATCATTTTCTGAAATATTTAGAGCCGATAAATCTATAGCAAATACTGACAAATTAGGAAAAGTTGTAAATAAACTTAAAAAAATTATAAATAATATTTTTTTCATTATTAATCCTCTCTCTTAATAGATACACCTAAATTAACAATAGATTTTTCTAAATCCTTATCTTGTATTTTATCTATATTATTCCGAATATTGTCAAATTCTTCTGAACTAATTGTTCTATCTTTAGACTTTTTTAATTTTATATTTTTTTTTGGAACAAAATTTTGTTGTAATCTAAGATCTGAAATAGCTTTATATCCAAAATAACTATTTATTTTTTCAATAATAGTATCTTTATAGTGTTGAAATTCTACTGCAGCAGCAGGAGATACTTTTACATGCAGAAAATTTTTATAAATAGGTTCATCGAATTCATTAAAGTCATTAGTAATCCTTGAAATTTTATCAGGCTCTGAATGATCAGCAAAAAAATTACCCACAATTTGAGGCCATTTTGATAGTATCAAAAATTCGATTTTACCAAATTTTGCAGAATATGATCTATTTACTTTTTTAAGTGTTTCTCCAATTTTTTTTGGTATAAATGTTCTTTTTGACTCACTATTTTTCATATTCATTGTTATATATAAATGTATACCTCTTAACTGTGAAAGCAATAAGATACATATGGAAAAACAAATAATTTCTTCACTTCTCAATTGGTACTTAAATAATCAGAGAGATTTACCTTGGCGAAAACTTCAAAAAAATAAAAGGTTAAATCCTTATTATATTTTTGTAAGTGAATATATGCTGCAACAAACTTCCGTACCAACTGTTAAAAAACGCTTTGAAGAATTCATTGGGAAGTGGCCAACACTTAAAAATCTTTCAAAAATCTCTGAAGCACAAATACTCAAGTTCTGGTCTGGGTTAGGATATTATTCACGTGCAAGAAATCTTTTAAAGGCTGCAAAAATTATAAACAAAGAATTTAACAACAAAATACCTAATTCCTACAATACATTAATTAATTTGCCTGGAATTGGAGAATATACTGCCAAGGCAATAATGGGCATTGGTTATAATAAACCAGTCATGCCATTAGATGCAAATATAGAAAGAATAATCGCTCGACTGTATGCTTATGAAAAACCTATAATAAAAATTAAAAAACAATTAAATCAGAAAGCAACAAAATTTATTTCAAAAAAAAATTCATCTGACTTGATACAATCATTTATGGATTATGGATCGATGATTTGCACACCAAGAAATCCTAGCTGCATAAGTTGTAATATAAGCAAATATTGTTTGGCATTTCAAAAAAAAATTCAAAATAAAATTCCTAAAAAAATAATGAAACAAAAAAAGAAACCAAAAAAATATACTAGGGCATATGTGCTTTTAAATGAAAATAATGAAATTTTAGTTAGAACTAGATCACCAAAAGGAATGTTAGCTTCTATGTTGGAGGTACCAAATGACTTATGGGTAGAAAAAAAATCTTTATTACAAAATGATGAAGTTGTTAAAATACTTAATAGTAATTTTGATATTAAAGGATCTATAATATATCCATTTAGTCACTTTAATTTACATGCTGAAGTTTATTACAAGCAAATTAAAAAAAATAAATTTCCAAAGACAAAATGGCTTAATATATCGAAATATTCTAATTCTCAATTACCCACCGTAATGAAAAAAATTGTCGAAGTTGCTCTTTAGTTTAAGAATAGTACTAGACTATAATTTTAAAATTAACTAAAAAAAATAATGGATGAAATTTTTCCTAAAGGAGCCGCATGGATTGATGGGCAGTTTGTAAAATTGTCTGATGCAAAAATTCCAATTTTAGATTGGGGTTTTCTGAGATCAGATGCAACATATGATGTTGTGCATGTTTGGAAAGGTTATTTTTTTCGATTAGATCATCATATCGATCGTTTTTTTCAATCGACTAAAAAATTGCGTATGCCTTGCAAGATGTCACGCAATCAATTAAAAAAAATTTTAGCTGGTTGTGTTAAAAATGCTGGATTAGAAAATGCTTACGTTGAAATGATACAAACAAGAGGTGTGTCACCTAATTTTGTAAGAGATCCAAGACAGGCAACACCTCGTGTGATTGCTTTCGCAGTTCCTTTTGGTTGGATATTAAAACCAGAAGATTTTGAAAAAGGATTAGATGTTTTATTAACTGATATTAAAAGAATACCCCCAAATTCTGTGGATCCTACTATTAAGAACTATCATTGGATGGATCTTGTAACTGGAATGTTAAATGCTTATGAAAAAGGTCATCACACAGCTTTATTATTAGATGAACATAATAATGTTACAGAAGGTCCTGGTTTTAATATATTTTGTGTTGATCAAACTGGTATTATTACTCCCAAATTAGGAGTTTTAGAGGGTATTACAAGAAAAACAGTATTTGATCTATCAGATGAATTAGGGATTAATATTTCAAAAAAATCAATTTCAATTAAAAAACTTAAAACAGCAAAAGAATTATTTGCCTCTTCAACTGCAGGTGGAATTATGCCTATTACTAAAATTTCAGGTAAAAATATTGGCTTAGGTAAGGTTGGAGATGTTACAAGAAAAATTCATAAACTATATTGGCAAAAACATCTTGATCCTAATTGGATTACTTCAGTTAATGATATTCTAAAATAAAAACTCTAAATTTTATTAAATTGAGTATTTTTTTCTTTAATTATTATTTATTTTAGAATAAAAATTTAATATATGATGGTAATTTAGAATATTTTTTATGTTTATTTTTCGTTTTTTTATAATTTTATTTATTTCCTTTAATGTTTTTGCTGGCGATGAAAAGAAAGCAAAGAAAAGAATTTTAGATAGTTTTACAAGCAGTTTATCTTCAGCAATGGAAAATTTTTTAGATGGAGATGGTGAAACAAAAGTTCAAATTGATTTTGGTGAAGATTACAAACCTGAATTTTCTATAGTAACTGTTAGACCTATATCTAAACATCACAGTGTAGATGCAACATTTATCCAACTTCAACTTAATGATCATAAAATCAGAGGTGATGGAAGACTATCTGCAAATTTAGGAATTGGTTATCGTAAACTTTCAGATAGTAAAAGTTCAATTACTGGGGCAAATGTTTTTCTTGACTATGATGAAGAAGGAAATGCGAGAGCAAGTATTGGATTAGAGCTTAAATCATCTTCCTTTGAACTTTTAGCAAATTATTATGCAGGTATAAGTGGTGCGCAGACTGTTGGGGATTATACCGAAAGAACACTTGATGGGACTGATGTAACAGCAGTTGGTCAAGTACCTTATTTACCTTGGGCAAATATTGTTGCTAGTCATTACGAATGGGAAGCAGATAAAAACTCAAAAAATTCAAAAGGTGATAAGATAAGCTTAGAGATGACATTAACACCAAATTTGATAGCAGAAGTTGGTTATGATGATAACAACATTTCTGGAACAAGTAATTTTGCTAAAATAATGTTTGTTTATCCAGGAAGAGAATCATCACCAGCAGCTTCTACTGACCTTGTAAGTAAAAAAGCTTTTGTTCAAAGTGATATGAGTTTTGAACTTCTTAGTATTGTAAGAAGATCAAATAAACAAGCTATTGAGTCTGAAGGGACTGGCGTAGTAATTTCGAGGCTAAATTAATGAAAAAATTTATATCAATCTTCTCAACTATAATTTTTATATTATTTTATAATTCTTATGCGATTAGTGCCACAGGTCCTGCAACAGTATACAAGGTTACCATAACAAAAATAGAATTATGTACAGCAGTTCCACTTGCTAATGAGCATGATGTAACATGCACAGGAGCTACTACAGTAGGATCAGGTAGCAAGACATTTGATGTTGCTTCAGTTAGTGCTGGTGCTGATGTGGGATCATATGTTTCAACTACTGGTCTTCCAATAGGAACTACTTTTACTCATGCTAGACCAACTATTTCAAGAGCATTCACAATTAAAGGATATGCAGAAGCAGATAGTAATTGTTTTTGTAGGACAGAATCAGATTCTACTTATGACTCTACGAATGGTAAATATAAAACTGTGCAATTTGGTTATTGTGAAGCTAATGCAACTGATGCAGCAGCAAATGCAGAAGAAAATGAACTTTACCTAGGAACAGATACTGGTGCAGGAGGAACAGTAATTTGTGGAAATGCAGCTTGCAATAGTGGTAATAATTCTACTAGTTATTCAAAGACTCAATCGGGTTTAAATTATCAATATGGCCTTGCTATTTCAGATCCTGATACTAGTACAGATACCTTTCAGATGATTTTTAAATTGGAATCTCCTTATACAGTAGGTTTAACAGCTCCTAAAATAGAATTAGCTTTTGGAACCTTAACATCTCTATATGCTTATGAATGGACTGATGAAAAATGTTTTGTTGATGCATATTATCCAAGATCAACATCAACTATTACTGATTAGATTTTTTAGTTTAATTTTTTATCTCTGTATTCAGCTCTAACATCATCAAGTAAAATTGATTTTGATTTATTTTTTATATGCCAAAAGTCCCATCCATTACAACTTGGCAGACCCTGAACTTTTGCCCCTAGTTGATGAATAGACCCCGATAAACCTTTTATTTTGAGAGTTCCATCAATACTAACTGTTGCTTTGTAGCGTTCTTTCTTATCTGTAAGTACTGCTCCAGGTGGAATAATTCCTTGTTCAACTAATTCACCGAAAGGGATTTTAGGTAAGTCTTTTCTACTTTTAGCCATTGATACGGTTTCATCTGAAAGGGGATTTGTGTTTTTTAATCTTTTCTTTGCAAGTTTGATGTAATCTTTATCTTGTTCAAAACCAATAAAATTACGCTTTAATTTTTTTGCCATTACCGCTGTTGTTCCTGAGCCTAAGAAAGGATCAAGTACCATATCACCTGCATTTGTAGAGGATACCATAATCCGATAAAGAAGAGCTTCTGGCTTTTGTGTTGGATGTGAACGTTGATTATTATTTTCTCTTAAACGTTCTTTACCTGCACAAATTGGTATGTACCAATCACTGCGCATTTGTTTACCATCATTAAGTTCTTTTAAATTTTGATAATTAAAAGTGTATTTTGCTTTTCGTGAAGTTGTGCACCAGAGCAATGTTTCATGAGCATTGGTAAAACGTGTACCTCGAAAATTAGGCATAGGATTTGTTTTATGCCAAATAATATCATTTAAAATCCAAAAACCAAGATTTTGAATAGATGTGCCTAGACGCAGTATATTGTGATAGCTTCCAATTACCCAAAGAGTACCACCATCTTTTAATACTCTCTTGCATTCTTTTAACCATATTAAACAAAATTCATCATAAGCCTTATACGTTTCAAATTTATCCCAATCATTAGTAACCGCTTCAACCGCTGTTTGGTCTGGTCGATATAGAGTATCTCTTAATTGCAGATTATAAGGAGGGTCTGCAAAAACAAGATCAATTGATTTATCAGGAATTTTTTTCATTAGCTCCAAGCTATCTCCTTGCGTGATCGAATTTTTCTTAATCATCTAAAAAGAATCTTTAAGGACAAAAGGAATCTCGTCAACGGAGTTATCAACAGGGAGAATCTTTAGTTATGGATAAGTGACTTAATTGGTTCAAAAGTTTTTCTATGATGTATTGTTGGGCCAAAACGATGAATATTTTCTATATGCATTTTTGTTCCATATCCTGCATTTTTTTCCCATCCGAAATTCTGAAATTTTATTGATAGTTTTTTCATTAACCTATCACGGTGAACTTTTGCAATAATAGATGCCGCTGCAATTGATAAAGATTTATTATCACCGTTTATAATAGATTGTTCTTTATAAGATTTGTAGTTCAATGAAAAATTACCATCTATAATTAATTTTGCATTTTTTAGATTAAATTTATCTATCACTCTTTTCATCGATAATTTGGTTGCCTCCAATATATTAAGTTTATCAATCTCATGAACATTTGCGATACCCAAGTGAAAATCAATAATATTTTCTTTTTTTAAATTTTGAAGAAACTTAAACGATAATCCTCTTTTTTTTTCAGAAAGTTTTTTTGAATCTCCAATAAAATCTTTAAATTCATTTAGAATTTTATAATTTTTAAAATGACAACCGCAACTAATTACTGGACCAGCTAATGGTCCTCGACCAACTTCATCTAAACCAATAACTGGAACATTAAATTCTTCTTCAATTGAAAAGTCTGGCACTATTTTTCACTTAGTCTTGGCATAATTTCAACAAAATTACAGGGACGGTGACGAATATCAAGTTGGTATTGCAGAATTTCATCCCAACCATCTTTACATGCTCCTTTAGAACCAGGTAAACAAAAAACATATGTTGTATTAATTAGGGCGGCTAGTGCACGTGACTGAATTGCTGAAGTACCAATTTTAGAAAAACTTATTTGACGAAATAGCTCACCAAAACCATCTATCGTTTTATTTGCAATTTCTATAACTGCTTCAGGCGTAGTATCTCTTCCTGTTAAGCCAGTACCGCCAGTTGTTATAATGCAATCAATTTCTTCTTTATTGGTAAGTATTTGAAGTGTTTCTCTGATTAGTTTTACATCATCAGGAATAATTTTTTTTTCAATACAGTTGTGCCCTGCAGAATTGATACGTTCTTCAAGAAGAGCTCCTGAAGTATCAGTATCTGATGTGCGTGTATCTGAAATTGTTAAAATGGCAATATTGATAGGTACAAATTTTAATGATGTGTCAATAGGCATAAGTAGTTAATAAAGTGGATCTTTACCCTTGGCTAGCATTTTTAAAGATGTCATATCTTGTTGATTTTTATTTTGATAAATCCAATATTTTGTTAATATTTTCTCAATAAACCAGCGTGTTTCTCTAGAAGGGATACTTTCCATAAAAAATAATGGGTCATCTAAATAATTAGTTTCTTTTTTCCATTTTTTTAAATTGCCTGGACCACCGTTATAAGCGGCTGCCAAATAAATTAGATTATTAGATACAATTTCTAAATCTAATAAATATTCTATATATTCTTGACCAACTTCTAAATTAATTTCTGGAATTTTAAGTATATTAGAATTATTTCTTTTAACATCTTTACTAGAGGTAATAAATTTTGCTGTTGAAGGTAAAACCTGCATTAGTCCTACAGCCCCTCTTTTACTTTTTGCATTAGTATTAAACATAGACTCTTGATGTATGAATGCATAAATTAGTTCTTTATCTATACTAAAGCCTCCTCTTGGTTTCCAAATGGGTGTTGGATAATATAAATTTGTATCCATAGTTAAACCAAATTGTTCAAGTTTATTAACAATTTTTAACTGGGTATATGCAAGATTAAAATGTTGAGCTATTATTAATGATTCTGACGCTATATCTTTGTTCAATACAGAATTAATATGAACAATTTCTTTCTCTAATTCATTGTTAAAACCTACTTGAATCAAAGCCTGTAAACGCTTTCCCGAAGAAAGATTTAAAAGTTTACTATTTGAAGTATTAAGAGTTTTTTTTGATTCCCATTTTATTTTCTTATCTATACCTAATATTTCCAATGCTAACATCCCATAAAAGCTATTAGGATTTTGTGAAGCGCGTTGGAGCCAAAAATTTATATTATTATATTTTCCAAGTTTTGCATATGATCTTGCTGCCCAAAAACTCCCTGATGTTTGATGCCAGGCATCATCTTTTAAACTTATAGAAAATAATGAAAAATAATCAGCTGCTTTTTGATAATCTTTTAATCTCCATGAAGCTAATCCAGCAGTCCATGCAGCATAAGGTACTTGCATAGAAGAATTAACTAAAGCTTCACTTGCATATTTTAGTGCTAATTCATTTTTATTAGCTAAAAAATATCCCTTTGCAATTAATTCTTTTTGTTGGTCTAATTCAACTTGGTCAAGCAATATATTAACATCTCTTTGTTTAAGAATTTGTGTTGCCCCTGTTGGCCAGCCACGATTTACTCTTGATTTAATAGTATTAATAAGTTTCTGTTTTTCAACTCTTTGATTTTTTGAGAGTTTTTTTGCACTTTTATGCTTATTTGATTTTTTTGATATAATTTCATCACTAATTATTCCACTTGGTCGAACTGGTTTTTCAGGACTTTTGTATCCTTTGGGCATTCTTTTGATTGCAAGTCGATAAATTCTTTTTGCTTGAGGATGATCATTATATTTTTTTAACCAATAATATAATTCCAAATATTTAGATCTGTAACAATCTGGATGTAAATAACGATGAGCCAATATGTGACCCATAAGTGTTTTATTGGAAATTTTTAGTAAATGTTTATTTGCACTTTTCCACTTGCATTGTTCTTGGAATAAATATGCTTGACGATAATTTTCAACATCACTTTGTGATAAAATATTTTGAGTGAAGATCTCATTATATTTTTCTGCTACTGAATTTTCATATGAATAACTAAATTTAGATAAAACTAATATTGAAATTATAAAAAAAATATAAAAAAATTTATTAGTTTTCATTTAACTTTTGTTGTAACATTTTTAAATCTGCCCAGGCATCTTTTTTGAAGTTTGGAGAACGAAGTAAAAATGCAGGGTGATAAGATACTAAAACATTTATAGTATAATTTAAATTAATTGACTTATATTTATGCAATTTACCCCTTAATTTTGATAAACTAAGCGGAGTAGCCAAAATGGCTTTAGCAGCTGTAGTACCAAGTAAATAAATATATGATGGTTTAATTATTTCTATTTGCTTTTGTAGGTAAGGTAAAAATTCTAAAATTTCATCTTCTGTTGGAGTTCTATTATTAGTTGGACGCCAAGGTATAACATTTGTGATGTAAACATTCTCACGTTTCAATTTAATTGCTTCAAGCATTTTATCTAGTAATTGACCAGCTCTGCCAACAAAAGGTTTGCCTTGTTCGTCCTCCTCTTTTCCAGGTGCTTCACCAATAATCATTAGATTAGAATTAATATCTCCATCAAATACAACAATTTTATTAGCTGTTTTTTTAAGAGGAGTTTCATGACATGAAATATTAAAGATCAGGTCTTTAATATTACTTATCTCATGAAGGTTTTTTTTATAATCATCAGGGTTAATATTTTCTGGTTTTTCATTTGATTTATGA
>CACIIL010000005.1 GCA_902586695.1 uncultured Alphaproteobacteria bacterium
TGAAAAATTAGATTCTTTTGATAGATTTTTTGAAAAAATTATTAAAGAAATAAATCAAGAAAATAAAGAAATAGAAACTATAATTAAAGATTTTGAAAAAGAGTTTAATTCTTTTAGCGATGTCTCTAATGTTAAAAAACCATTAAAGAAAGCTAGGAAGTTACTAAAGAAAAACTTTAATAATAAAAATGAAGCAATTGAACTTATTATTGAATCTAGGATTATTTTGAATGAAGAAATTGAATGGCGACTACATGGGAAAAAATTATTTTTAAATGATTTAATAAAATTAATTGAAAGTGGTAAAGAAACTTTTGCATTAAGAAAACAAGATCAATTAAATCGTGAGCAAGCGTTATATCTAGCGAGATGTAAATCTAAACCTAATGATATATCTTTATATTTTTAAATAATTTTTTCTATATCCATAATTACATGAACATAGTCCATAGAATGTCCTTCTGGATTGTTTGATACTTCATCAATGTACAAATCATAAAATTTATCAACTATTTCATTAACTTCCTTTGCAGTTCTATTAATTAATGCATTTTTAAAAACAGTCTCAGACCAACTTCTCATAGTGGGAATTAAAGTATTTGCATAATCGTTAGACGACATAGATTCTTTATTATTTAAATAATAAGTTTTATATGGGCAATCTGTTATCATTGTTTCACATGATTTTAATATTAAACCAGATTTTGAAACTAGAGAATCTTTGTCATCAAATGGTTTCTTAAATTCTTCAATAGTTCGATAATGTTGAGTGAATGTTGCATTAATAAATTCTTGATTGGTAATTATGCCTTTATCTTGAAGATATTTCCAGTTCTTAGCAAAATTATCAAACATGACTTTTCCACCCGTATTACCTAGGCATCTTCCCTGCTCATCTATACCAAAATTAATGCATACAAATCTTCCTCCATTAATTAATTCTTTGGATCTATTTAATAATATAATTTCCCAATCTTTATGAGCTTGATCTTTAAATAATTGTTTTTCACGTTCATTAGCTCCAGTCATGTGGACGTGGTTCTCAATTAAGCAAGGTCTTTCAGAAACATAATGCATTGCAGTAGCTGAAAAACCTAAATTTAAAGAATTATTTGACATTAATTGATCATGAAAACCAGTTCCACAACCATGAACGTAAATATTTGAAAAGTTTTTTTGAAAAGCAAACTTAGTATTTCCTTCCATTCCTTGCATAATCTTAAAAAGTGTAGAAAAATCATTTGAAGCTAAATCAGTATACAAAATTTCTATTTGTCTATCGTCTCCTTTTTCTCTAATTAATTTTATAATATTACTCCACATCTCTTGACTAGTTCCACCGTCAGCACTTCCAAAATCTGCAAATCTTAAAATATCTTTTGAGGGAATAGTTTTAATTGCTTCTTCAATTACTTTTTGAGTTTTATCAATAGCATTTTTTGCTCCTGCTGTTTTAGCAGAATAATAACCTGATCCTTTCATTGATAAACTAGATTGAGTATTTAAATAATTATTGTTCATAAGATTAAAACATTTAAAGGAATTAGAATAATAAGTTAACTGTTAAATTTAAGATTTTTATTAAATCCTTTAGGTATTTTTTTTCCTACTTGAGCTCTTTTACCAATCCAGAAATCAATATCTTTTAAACTTTTTAATTTTGAACCTTTATTCCAAAAAAGACCTTCCTTAAGATCAAATAAAGAAGTATCAATAATACAATCTTTTTCCTTAATTTTCATTAATTGAACCCCGGCTCCTTTATTTAAGGTTGGTAATATTGATGTATCAAAAATAAGTAATTTTTGATTTTTTGAAGTCATAGCAAGATGATCATTTTTATAATGATGTACATTTAAAAGTTCATCATTATTTTTCAGATTAATTATATTTTTACCTTTTTTTTGATTAGTAATCATATTTTCTGATATCGAAATAAAACCTTTGCCAAATTTAGTAATAAAGATTAATTTTTCTTGAGTATTTGCATTAAAAACAGCAATTAATTTTTCATCTACACCAACATTTACGAGTTCAATGTAAGATTTGGGGTTAGCTTTACCTCCAGGTAATAAATTTGGATCCAAAGTCATTACTTTACCTGAAGATAAAAAAAGAAGTAGCTTATGATTGGATGAGACTGGAATAGCCTTACTAATATCATTATTATTCTCTTTATTATTATCAGAATAATCTTTTACTTTTTTAAGAAGATTATTTTTGCTTAATAAAACATTAAATTTCTCAATTTCAGTAAATTCATCAATTTTAATATCTAAATCATAATCATCATTAGTATTAACTATACTTCTTCGTAATTTTATATTTTCATCTAATGAATCAGTTATATCGTTTGTTTCTTTCATTATAAATTTGTTAAGATAATGTTCATTATTTATTAGTTTTTTTAAATTAGTATTTAATTCTTTTAATTTTTTAATTTCTTTATTTATATTAAATTCATCTAATTTTTTTAAAGAACCTAATCTCATATTTAGAATAGCATCAGCTTGAATTTCTAATAATTTAAAAACTTTAATAATTTCTTTTTTTGGATCTTCTTTATTTCGTATAATTTTTATAATTTTATCTAAATTGGCAAATACAATTAAATAGCCTTTTAATATTTCTAATCTTTGATTATTTTTATTAATATTAAATTTAGATTTTCTCTTAATTGTAGTTTTTCTAAAATCTATAAATTGAGAGAGTATGGACTTTAAACCCAATTGCTTAGGTATGCGTCCTTTATCAAGAACATTAAAATTACAAGAATATTTTACAGATAAATCAGTTAATTTAAAACATAAATCAACTAATTTATTTTTATCAATATTTCTATTTTTTGGCTTAAGAATAATTCTAATATTTTCATCTGATTCATCTCTTACATCATCAAGTGGTAATTTTTTTAAATTTATAAGGTTAGCCAGCTGTTCTATAATTTTAATTTTATTAACTTGGAAAGGAATTTCAGTAATAACTATTTCATACATTCCATTTTTAATTTTTTCATCATGCCATTTTGATTTTATTAAAAAAGATCCGAACCCTTTTTTATATATATTTTTCTTTTCTTTAGGATTTAAAATTATTTCTCCACCTGTAGGCAAATCTGGTCCTTTAATATGCTTTATCAATTCAGAGTCAGAAGAATTAGGTTTTTTTATAAGCTGAATTATACATTCATTTAATTCTGATAAATTATGTGGTGGGATATTTGTAGCCATTCCTACAGCTATACCAGAGGCACCATTCAATAGGATATTTGGTAACTTAGATGGAAGAACATCTGGTTCTAAGTTTTGGCCATCATAATTTTCACTAAAAGTAGTAGAGTCCTCTTCAATTCCATCGAAAAATAATTCTGTTATTTCCTCAAGTCTAGCTTCAGTATATCGCATAGCAGCTGCATTATCTCCATCTATATTTCCAAAATTACCTTGTCCTTCTATAAGCGTAACTCTTGAAGAAAAGTCTTGAGCCATTCTGACTAAACTTTGATAAATAGCCTGATCTCCATGAGGGTGAAATTTACCCATTACATCACCTACTATTCTTGCAGATTTTTTAAATGATGAATTATTAAAAAGTTTTAGAAGATACATAGAATATATTATTCTTCTATGTACTGGTTTCAAACCATCTCTCAAATCAGGAAGGGATCTAGAAATGATTGTAGATACAGCATAAGACAGGTACCTAGTTTTTAGAATATCATTAATATTATCTTTTATTATATTTTTCATATTATTTATTTAAATAGCTTAAGATAAGTTTTTTAAATTTAAGATAATTTACTGGTATATTATAATTTATATTATTTAAATGATGATTTTGGATAATAATTTCGAAAATTTTAAATAAAGAGTTTGCATTCTTTGAGTTTATTTTTTCTAATTTATAAAGTAATTGATGGGGAAATTTAATTGAATTTGAACTTAAAGATTCTTCAAATTGCAGAGTTTCTAAATTTAAAAAATTTTTACTTAAATTTTTCTTATAATCAATATCATACCCAATTAATTTTAATAAATTAAGCAAATATAAAAAATAATCAATAATCCATTTTTCTTTATTAGAAAGTAAAACGATCATTTTCTCTGACAATTTAAATATTCCATCAATTCTTTGACCTTCAATTATTGATATATTTAATAAAGATACAATTGATAATAAGCAATGCAACTTATACTTATCATTAAAAATATTAAAAAAATAAGGTTTTGTTAATTCGGCTGAAATATTATTTGGGAAATTGTTATTTTTATTATTGATAATAACATTAAAGAAATAACCGATCTGATAAATATTTTTCTTCTTCTTAGAAGATCCTCCAAAACTTATTCCAGTCAATATTTCATCATTATGTGTTAGAAATTTTACATACAAATTATTTTCTGATGATAATTTGCTAAATAGTAAAATTGCTCTTTCCTTTTTTTCAATCATTTATGAATAATTTCAAGATATAAGTGTATTTTGCTTTTAAAGATTTGGCTGATTTTTTTTTGACACTTTTCTCTTATTCTCTTAATCATTTCGCCCTTTTTACCTAATATTATTTTTTTATATCTTATTTCATTAATTATAATCTTTTGTTTAATTTTTATATCTTTGTTTTTTAAAATCTTAAAAGTGACAATCTCTATATTTACATTATAGGGTATTTCTTTGTGAAGATGTTCAAGAATAGTTTCCCTTAATAATTCATTTATAATAAATTCTTCATTTTTATTAGTAATTTCATCTTTTTTAAAAATCCATTCAGAATTATATGAATACTTATTAATTTCTTCTAATAACTTATTTATACCCTTATTTTTTTTAGCAGAAATACTGATAAAGAACTCTATCTTATATTTTGATTCAATATCTTTAATAATAGGAAGAAGTTTTTTAGATGAGATTAAATCAATCTTATTAAAAACAATTATAATTTTTTTATTAGTATCTATCAATATATCTAGTTGATTATTCAAAAAATTAAAATTAATTCTATTGGAATCAATTAAATATAAAATTAAATCTGAATTGTTTATTCCATTCCAAAAATTTGTTTTAAGAATTTTTGATTGGTTATTAATTGGTTTTATAAAATTAGAACCTGGAGTATCATAAAATAATAATTGAGTTTCTTTTAAATTTTTAACACCTAAAATAAGATCTTTAGTTGTATTGACTTTTTTATTTTGAATTGAAATTTTTTCACCTACAATTTGATTTATTAAAGTGGATTTTCCAGCATTAGTTTTTCCAACTATTGCAATCTTTAAAATTTTATTTTTCATTTAATAATTTTAATGCAATATTTGCTGCATTTTTTTCAGCCTCTCTTATTGATGGCCCTACACCTTTTATTTTTTTTATGTTTAATACTTTAAGCAAAACTGTAAAAGTTGGTGAGTGAGGAGGACCCTCTTTTTTAATTAAACTATAATTTGGAATTTTTTTAGATTTCTGTTGTGAAAGTTCTTGCAATTTAGTTTTTGGATCTTGCATATTAAGATCATCAATATTTAAATAGGGTCCCCAAGTTGATTTTATAAATTTTTTAGCAGAAATAAACCCTCCATCTAGATAAATTGCACCAATTAGTGCCTCAATAGAGTCTGCCAAAATAGAAATATTCATTTTTACATTTTGCTTATGTGAAAATTTTAAAAAATTATCTATTTTTAAATCAATTGAAATCTTATATAAAAAATTCTTCTGGACTAAATATGACAATTTTTTTGATAAGTCACCTTCGTTATTTTTATTAAATTTCTTGAATATGATTGATGATATGGCTAAACCAAGTACTCTATCACCTAAAAATTCTAATCTTTCAAAATCACTTGTTTCATTTAAGTAATTTTTTTTCTTTTCAGAAATATAACTAGGATGAATCAACGAATTGATCAGATATTGCTTATTCTTAAAAGAATAATCGATATGATTTTCAAATTTAGTAATTTTTATTTTTGATATCATTTAATAATTTTAAAAATTCTCTCATTCCTAATAGCTTTTGGCCATTTCCATATTTGTATAAATCTTGAATTTTCAAGAGAGAAAAAAACAAATCTAGCTTTACCAACTAAATTTTCAAAAGGTATGAAACCTACTGTTTGTTTAAATCTACTATCTTGAGAATTATCTCGATTATCACCCATAACAAAAAAATGACCATCTGGAACGATATATAATTCTGTGTTATCAGCAATACCATTATCAACTATATCTAAAACTGCAAAATTTAATTCTTTATGATATTCAATATATTTCCTAATCCTTTTAATTGAAGTATTATTATCATTATCTATAAAATCATTTGTTTTTTTTCTAAAAATTTTTTCACCATTTAATATAATTTCACCATTAATAACTTTAATTTTATCTCCAGGTAGTCCTATTACTCTTTTAATATAATCAGTTCTATTATCTTCAGGAGTTTTAAAAACTACAATATCACCTCTTTTTGGAGATTGTGAAAATATTTTTTTGGAAATAATAGGTATAGAGAATGGAAGTGAATGTTTTGAATAACCGTAAGACCATTTTGATACAAAAATAAAATCACCAACTAGCAAATTAGGTTTCATAGAGCCAGAAGGAATATTGAAGGGCTCAGCTATGAATGAACGTATCAATAAAGCTATTAATACTGCCAAAGAGATTGATTTAATATTACTTAAAAAATTATTTTTTTTTGTTTCCATATATAATAACGTTTGCAATAGCATAATTTTTTTCATCACTTAATGAAACTTCAATTGAAAATTCTTTATTCTTTACTAAAACTTCAAGAAACTTAAGAGCATTATTGTGCAATTTGATTATAGGCTTACCAAATTTATTATTCTGCACTTCTATATCTTTCCAAAAAACACCTCTGGCCAAACCAGTGCCAAGTGCTTTAGCACAAGCTTCTTTTGCAGCATATCTTTTTGCATAAGATTCGACTGATTTTACTCTTGATTCAGATTTTTTAATTTCTCCTGAATGAAAACATTTTTTTTTAAATCTAAAGTTGTATTTACTAATAGTGTTTCTAATTCTTCTAACATCAATTATATCAATTCCATTACCAATTATCATTTTTAACCTTTAATTCTCTCTAGGGAAGATACTTCAGAAACCAACCTCAGTGCTGCAATAATATTTTTAAGATGATTTGCATCCCTTACCTCAATATCTATTATAATTTCAAAAAAATCAATTTTTCTAATAGAAAAATTAATATTTGAAATATTACCATTATTCTTTGCAATTACAGTTGTTACTTTTCCTAAACTTCCGGGTTGATTTTTTAAAACTACACCTATTCTTGCATTAGATATACTTTTACTATTATTGGAATTATCCCATGTAATATTTATCCATCTTTCAGGATCATCTGAATAAGAAGCTAAAGTCTCACATTCAATTGTATGAACTGCTACACCAATTCCAGCTGTCATAATGCCAACTATAGTATCTCCTTTAATTGGCGAACAGCAACCTGCTAGATGGTATGACATCCCTGCAGTCAAACCTTTCAAACGAATAGTATTTTCGGATTTAAGTTCAAATTTTTTTGGAGTTTTATAATTAATCTCAGGATATATTCTTTTTATAACTGAAAATGGTGTTAGCTTGCCTGCTCCTACCATTTCATATAAATCTTCTAAATCATTTAAATTAAATTCCTTTTTAATCTTGTTTGAAGTTGATTCATTTAAATCATAGTTTTCTTTAGTAAAAAATGCATTTAGAATTTCTTTGCCAAATATAATATATTCTGCCCTTTTCTTAGATCTAAAAAATCTTCTAATTTGTGATTTTACTCTAGAAGTTACAGCAAATCTCTCCCATAATGGAGAAGGTTGAGACTCTTCAGAAGTAATTATTTCTATTTGATCTCCATTTTTTAAAATTGTTTTTAAAGGTTGCAATTTTTCATTAATTTTAGCACCTACACATTTATCTCCAATTTGAGTGTGAATAGCATAAGCAAAATCAATTGGTGTAGCTTTAGTTGGCAGTTCAATTAAATCTCCTTTAGGAGTAAATACATATATCTCGTCTTTAAAAACACTTATTTTTGAATTTTCAATTAATTCATCTTGATTTGCAGAAGAATTCATTAAATCAACTAAATCATGCATCCATTTGTATTCTTTAGTGTCTTTTTCTTTAATACTTTTTGGGTCTTTATACTTCCAATGAGCAGCAACTCCAAAATCTGCTATTTGATTCATTACATTTGATCGAAATTGAATTTCAATTTTTTTATTTTTAGGCCCCATAACTGAAGTGTGTAGAGCTCTATATCCATTTGATTTTGGCGAAGATATAAAATCTTTAAACCTACCCTGAATGTAAGGGAATCTTCGATGTATTATTCCTAAACATCTATAACATTCTCTCGTAGAATTCGTAATAATTCTAAAAGCCATAATATCTGATAGTTGCTCAAATGAAATATTTTTATTTTTAATTTTATTCCAAATAGAATATGCGGACTTAATTCTTCCTTCAATTTTACAATTTAAATCTTCATTTAAAAAGATTTTTTTTAATTCATACCTAATTTCATCAATTATATTTTCATCATTTGAATTAAGGTAATTTAACCTATCTATAACTGAT
This sequence comes from uncultured Alphaproteobacteria bacterium, assembly GCA_902586695.1. Lineage (GTDB taxonomy): Bacteria > Pseudomonadota > Alphaproteobacteria > HIMB59 > CACPNW01. Next base: position 8,617 of record CACIIL010000005.1, read on the forward strand.
TTTCTTGCATCAGGATTAATGGATTGAAAAGATAAATCTTCCAATTCATCTTGCCATTGTTTCATGCCCAATCTTTGTGCCAGAGGTGCAAATATTTCTAATGTCTCCATTGAAATATTAATTTTTTTGCTATCATCTTTTATAAAGTCAATTGTTCTCATATTATGTAATCTATCTGCTAATTTAATTAAAATTACTCTAATATCCTTTGAAGCTGCTAAAATTAACTTTCTATAATTTTCTCCAAGTTTTTGTTTATTTATTTTAAGTGAGAATTTACTAATTTTTGTTAAACCTTGAACTAACTCTGAAATCTGTATACCAAAAGTATTTGAAATTTCGTTAATTGATATATCCGTATCTTCTATAGTATCATGTAATAGTCCTGCGGCAATTGCAGAAGCATCTAATTTTATAGAAGTTAATATCTTTGCTACTTCTATTGGATGAGTAATAAAAGGATCTCCTGATTTTCTAAGCTGGTCTCTGTGCGCATTTTCACTAAAATTAATTGCACTAGCAATTATATTTTTTTCATTTTCATTAAAATAAGTAGTTAATTTTTCTAGATCTCTAATTTGTTCATTTATCATTAGAAGGATGTTATATTAGAGCAAAAGCGAGATACTAATATTGAAATTTAGTCCTCTGTAGGCTTACCAGTTTCAGTAGAAAACTCTTCGTTATTTTCATCTGGATCATCTTGTTTATAAGATATTTCTCCTATTGTTGATTCTGAGCTATCATTAGAGTCAACTTCTAAAGAATCAACTTTAACTTTAACTTCATCTTCGTCTTCAACTTTAACCTCATCTTCAACTTCAACTTTAACTTTATCTTCAACTTCATCTTCAACTTCACCATCAGAACTGCTATCTTGTGAATCAATATTTTCAATTGTTAGATCTTCCTCACTTTGTAAAGAAACAGTTTGATATTCTTCAATTAAATTATTTTTCATATCATCAATAGCGATTGATTCATCTGCAATTTCTCTTAATGCAATTACGGTATTTTTATCATTATCTTTTTCAACTGTTGGATTTTCTCCTGAATGGAGTTTTCTTGCCCTATTAGATGCTACAAGAACAAGCTCAAATCTACTTTCAAATTTATCAATACAATCTTCAACTGTTATACGTGCCATAGGATGAGGCTTATAGATATAGCCATTAAAAAAGTAAACAAAAATTAACTATTTTTAAGTAATCTTAGTTTATTTTTGTTCCAATCCTTCAGTTTTTGACTTTCCCTTTTGTCATATTTCTTTTTGCCCTTTCCTATTCCAATGTTTAATTTAACCAAACCCTTCTCATTAAAATACAAATTAATTGGAACAATAGAAAAACCATCTTTTTTAACTGAGCCTAAAATTTTATTTAATTCTTTTTTTTTAATTAATAATTTACGATTTCTGGTTTGATTATTATTTTTATCACTCGATAATCCATATTTTTTTATAAAGTAATTACAAAGCCATAATTCATTTCCTTTATCATCAACATATGATTCTTTGATTGATGAAGAGTTAACTCTTAGAGATTTAACCTCGGATCCAGTAAGTACTAAACCAGCATCAAACTTAAGTGAAATTTCATAATCATAAGTTGCCCTCCTATTAGTGGCTATTATTTTCATTTTAAATTAAAGAAAGTTCTTTTAAGCAATCAGTTACAATTTTTTTGGTATTATCATTAATATCTACTAGTGGTAATCTTGTTTCACTTGAACATAAGCCAAGAAGAGATGCGGCATATTTTACTGGACCTGGACTAGATTCGAGGAAAAGAGAATTATGGAGTTTTGCAAGTTTTAAATTTATTTCTTGAGCTTTATTTATATTGTTGCTTCTCCATGCATGATGCATTTCTGCACATAATTTAGGTGCAACATTTGCCGTAACAGATATACACCCATGTCCTCCCTGTGCAAGAAATGCCATTGCAGTACCATCCTCACCAGATAAGAAGCAGAAATCATTGGACATATTTGCAGCAGTAAGAAGAGGTCTAAATAAATCATTAGTTGCATCTTTAACACCAATAATATTTTCAATTTTAGATAACTCAATCATTGTATCTATAGACATGTCTACAACTGATCTACCAGGAATATTATAAATTATAATTGGTATTTTTACTGATTTAGCTATTGAATAAAAATGAGCGTATAAACCTTTTTGAGTAGGCTTATTGTAATAAGGAGTAACTACCAAAGCAGCATCTGCTCCAATACTTTCGGCATGTTTTGTATAATCTATTGCCTCAGCTGTATTATTAGATCCAGTTCCAGCAATAATAGGTACTCTTTTATCATTTATTTTTATTGTCTCTTCAATAATTTTTTTATGCTCATCATTTGATAAGGTTGGTGACTCACCTGTTGTTCCACATGGAACTAATCCATTTGATCCATTTTCAATTAGATGATTTAGAATTTTTGACAAAGATTCATAATCTACTTTTTGATTATTAAATGGTGTTAATACTGCGGGTATACTTCCAAAAAACATATTATATTCTGGCGGAGAGAGAGGGATTCGAACCCTCGGAAGGGGTTGCCCCCTTCGCAGGTTTAGCAAACCTGTGGTTTAAGCCACTCACCCATCTCTCCTTTTTAAGTTTCATATAACCTTAATAGTCAAATGTACTTAGAAACTCAACAATATTCATTAATATTTAAAATATGTTGAGGATTTTTTTAATTTATGAATATAAATGATAAATATGAAAAGATTAATTAAAAGATTTTGGCTTGGAGAAATTGCTTTATGGAGATCTTATTGGTTAGTTGGAGAGTTATTAAATGCACTTTTTATATTAGCAATATTCAATTTTGAAATATACCTTTTTGGAAATAATCAAGTTTCAAGCTCTTTACTATTTTTAAATTTTAGTAATTTTAGTTTACTATCGAAACTTATATTAATTATTTGGACTGTATTTATAACTGTAGGAATTTGGAGAGCGGCAGAAAATTATAAAGGTACTATTATTTGGATAGTCGCAACCTTTCTTTTTCTATCTTATAGAATTTTTACTTTAAGATTAATTTTTTTTGGATAATTTAGCTTTTAATATTTCATTTAAAATTTTAGGATTAGCTTTGCCTTTGCTTTTTTTCATAGACTCACCTACAAAAAAACCTAATAATTTATCTTTACCTGATAAATATTGTTCAACCATTTTTTGATTTTCTTCTAAAACTTCCTTAACTATATCTTCAATTTCATTAGTATTGGTTAGTTGTTTTAATCCTTTTTTATCAATTATAGTTTCAGGATCTCTTTTTGTATTATACATATCTATCAAAACATCTTTAGCAATTTTTCCTGAAATAACATCTTCAAGAATCAATTTTATTAATCTGCCTAAATATTTAGGTGTTATGGGTGATTTATTAATTTCAACATTTTTTTCATTTAGAATTGAAAATAATTCTGATGTTATCCAATTTACAACAATTTTTGATGAATTTTTTAAAGATTTATCGGTATTAATAACATCATCAAAATAATCTGATACATATTTATCAGCAGTTAAAACTGATGCATCATAATTTGATAAATTATATTCATTGACATATCTTTTTTTTCTATCATCAGGTAGTTCAGTAATTGAGCTTTTTAATTTATCTATTTCTCTTTGAGAAATATCTAGAGGTAATAAATCTGGATCTGGAAAATATCTATAATCATGTGCTTCTTCTTTGCTACGCATAGGTCTCGTTTTGCCATTAGATGTATTAAATAAAAGAGTATTCTGCTCAATAGTTCCTCCTTCTTCAAGAATTTCTATTTGCCTTTTAGCTTCATAATTAATTGCTTGTTTAATAAATTTAATTGAATTTAAATTTTTAATTTCACATCTTGTGCCATAATCATCTCCTGGTTTTCTTACTGAAATATTTACATCAGCTCTAAGAGATCCTTCCTGCATATTTCCATCACAGGTATCTAAGTACATCAAAATTGATCTTATTTTATTGATATACAAACCCGCTTCATCTGCACTTCTAATATCAGGCTCACTTACAATTTCCATCAAAGCAACTCCTGATCTATTTAAATCAACGTATGTTTTAGTAGGATTTTGATCATGGAGACTTTTTCCAGCATCTTGCTCTAAATGCAATCTAACAATTCTAATATCTTTTGAATTTCCATCCTTAAAATCAATAGTAACTTTACCCTCACCAACAATTGGATACTTATATTGACTGATTTGATAACCTTGAGGTAAATCAGCATAAAAATAATTCTTTCGATCAAAAACAGAATAGTTGTTTATTTTTGCATTCAAACCAATACCTGTCCTCACTGCTTGCTCAATACAATACTGATTAATTACTGGAAGCATTCCTGGCATAGCCGCATCTACAAGTGATACTTGACTATTTGGTTTTGATCCAAATGCAGTTGATGAATTACTAAATAATTTTGATTTAGATTTTACTTGAGCATGTATTTCCAAACCAATTATAGTTTCCCATTCAAACTTATTACCTTTAATTAAATTATTATTCATAATCTTTTTCTAAAGCAAAAGCTGCATTGAAAATTTCTTGTTCGTTATAATGTTTGCCTAAGATTTGAATACCTAAAGGCAATCCTTTTTTATCAGAACCATAGGGAATAGAAATTCCAGGTATACCTGCTAATGAAGCAGGAACAGTAAATACATCATTTAGATACATTTTTATTGGATCATCTTGTTTTTCATTTAATGGAAATGCTGCACTTGGTGCTGTTGGTGTTAAAATAAAATCACATTCAGAAAATCTATTAACAAAATCATTTGCAATCAATTTTCTAACTTTTTGTGCTTTAATATAATATGCATCATAATAACCTGCAGATAAAACGTAAGTACCAATTAAAATTCTTCTTTTAACTTCTTTGCCAAACCCTTCACTTCGTGTTAATTCATACATCTCATCTAAACTATTTGAGTCATCAGCTCTAAATCCATATTTTACTCCATCATATCTAGCTAAATTTGAAGATGCTTCAGCAGGAGCAATAATATAATAAGTTGGTAAAGCATACTTTGTATGAGGAAGAGATATTTTTTTTATTATTGCACCTTTTTTTTCTAATGATTTTATAGCATCTTCCCAAACTTGATTAATTTCATCAGATATTCCATCAACAGCATACTCTTTTGGAATGCCAATAATCTTTCCAGACATATCAGCATTTAATTCTTTAGAAAAATTTGGAATTTTAACATTTGAACTCGTGCTATCTCTTTGATCATAGCCAGCCATTTCTTCTAATAAAATTGAAGAGTCAGTAACATTTTTAGAAAAGACCCCCGCTTGATCAAGACTTGACGCAAAAGCAGCAATTCCCCATCTAGAGCATAGACCATAAGTTGGTTTAATTCCAACAACACCACATAAACTCGCGGGTTGTCTTATCGATCCTCCAGTATCAGTACCCGTAGCTCCTAAGCATAAATCTGCAGCAACTGCTGCAGCTGAACCACCTGAAGATCCTCCTGGTGCTAGGGGAATATCTTTTTCTGATAAAGGATTTATCGTATTTCCAAAATAGCTAGTATTAGTAGCAGAACCCATTGCAAATTCATCGAGATTTGTTTTACCTACAAACATCGCACCCATATCTACTAATCTTTGAGTAACAAATGATTCATATGTAGGATGGAAGTTTTCTAAAATTTTTGATGCTGCTGTTGTTGGCATGTTTTTTGTGCAAAAAAGATCTTTTACAGCTATTGGAATTGCCTTTAATTTTTTTTCGTTAGAAAAATTTTCAATATTCTTAACTTGTTCATAAATTTTATCTTCATTAAAATAAATAAATATATTTAAATCTTTTTTTTCTTTTATCTTTTTTATATATGTGTCAGCAATTTCTTTTACAGAAATTTTTTTATCATTCAGTAATGATTGTAATTCTGAAATTGATTTAAATTCCATTACTCTACAACCTTTGGAACAGCAAAATAACCTTCTAATTTATCAGGACTGTTTTGTAAGATTTCATCTGATGAATTAATATCCTCTGCCTGATCTTTTCTTTTTGGAAGGCTAGAAGATGAAATATTAGCCAATGGCTCTATCTTGTCTGTATCAACTTCATTTAATTGCTCAACCCAGTCTAAAATAGAATTCATATCCTTTAATAAATCTTTAGACTCTTGCTCAGATAGCTTAATTCTAGCAAGTTTTGCAATTTTATTTATTGTATTTGTATCTAACTTCAATTTATATGTCTCCAATGATTGAAAAACTAAGTAATTTATTAGAACGACTTCATACATCACAAATTCTAGTAGGTCTAGATGTAGGTTTCAAAACAATAGGAATTGCAGTATCTGATAGCTCTTTAACTATAGCAACTCCAATTAATATAGTGAATAGAAAAGGGACAATGAAAGATTTATTAAAAATAAAGGAATTTTTGAATGATTATAAAATTGGAGGATTTATATTGGGTTTACCCTTAAGCTTAGATAATTCAGAAAATGAACAGACTAAAAAAATAAGGGTATTTGGTAATGAATTAAAAACTTTTTTCAAATTTCCTATTGAATTTTGGGATGAAAGATATTCATCAGATGTAATTTTTAAAGAGATGAGAAAATCGAATTTAAGTTCAACCAAAATAAAAAAAAAGTTAGATCAGCAATCCGCAGCCTATATTCTGCAAGGATATTTAGATAGATATAGAAAATCTTTTTAAAATAGTCTACACATAATAACACATTATTAACACATATGAATTCAAAGTTTCTAAAATCTGGTCATATAAAAATATATAAAAGAGAAAATTCAAAATTTTGGCAAATGAAAATTAAATTGCCAAAGTTAAAAGCTATAAGATCGTCAACAGGGACAAAAATTTTGAAGTATGCAGAAAATATTGCATTAAAAAAATTTTCATCTTTGAAAAAATATAATGAAATTAAAATTAAAAATAAATCTAAAAATATATATAAAAAAATTCATTTAGTAGAAACAGAAGATTTGAATAAAAAAGAAATAGAATTTATCTTACAAGAAGCAATTAAATTTATAAAATTTAATAAAAAAAGAATTAAAAAAAATAATTTACTTGAAGGTAGGACTGTATTTAATTTATTTTTTGAAGACTCAACAAGAACTCGTACAAGTTTTGAAGTTGCGGCAAAAAGATTAGGTGCAGATCTCATTAATGTTGCAGTAAAAGATAGCTCCATTAATAAAGGTGAAACTCTTTTAGACACAATGACAACCATTAATTCTATGAATCCTGATGTTTTAATTGTCAGACATCCTGAAGAAGGGATTAGTAAAAAAATTTCTATGAATGTAGATGCATCTGTAATAAATGCTGGAGATGGTAGTCATGAACATCCGACACAAGCTTTGTTAGATGCTTTAACAATTAAGAGCAGATTTAAAAATTTCACAAAATTAAAAATAGCAATTTGCGGTGATATTCTTCATAGTAGAGTAGCAAGATCAAATATAATAATTTTATCCAAATTAGGTGCCAAGATTAATGTTATTGGTCCAAAAGAGTGGCTTCCACAAAATCTAAATAAGCTTCCAGTTAAAGTTTTTACTGATATGAAAAAAGGACTTAAAAATTGCAATATTGTAATGATGCTTAGAATTCAAAAAGAGAGGATTGTTGGCAAAATAATGCCAAATGAAAAGACTTATTTTAAAAAATATGGATTAGATTACAATAAACTTCAATATGCAAAAAAAAATGCTTTTGTAATGCACCCGGGGCCAATGAATAGAGGAGTTGAAATTGATTCTGAGCTTGCTGATGATGTTACAAGAAGTTTAATTCAAGAACAAGTTGCAATGGGTGTTGCGATACGTATGGCTTGTTTAGATATACTAATTAAAAATAGAGATAATGTCCTTAGTTACTAATTTTTTATTTATAACTGTCTTCTATCTTATTGGGTCAATTCCTTTTGCATTAATACTTACAAAGTTATTAGGACATGGAGATATTAGAAATATTGGCTCTGGGAATGTGGGGGCAACAAATGTTCTTCGCACCGGAAATAAGTATTTAGCATTTGCAGTACTATGTTTAGATATTACTAAAGGACTTCTACCTTTCATTATATTAAAATTGTTTTATGATATTAATACTTTGCATTCAATATTTCTATGTCACTTTGCAATACTTGGTCATATTTTTCCTATTTGGTTAAAATTTAAAGGTGGCAAAGGTGTAGCTACGTATATTGGTTTCTTAATTGGTTTAAATTTTCTTATTGGACTGTATTTTTTATTAACTTGGATTATTGTTGCTTGGATTACTAGATACTCATCGCTAAGCTCATTGGTAGCATCTTTAGTAGCTCCACTCTATTTTTTTTCGTAAATTCGAATAATTTTGTTGGTATTTTTTTACTGTATTTATTTTTTATAATATCACTAAAACACCGACAAAATGTAAAAAGATTGATAAATGGTTCAGAAAATAAAATAAAATTATCTAAGTAATATTCTAATTTTTTAAAAAATTCTTGACGAAGTAAGTTTAAACTGAAATTTGGACTAAAATTTATATGAATGTATTAATTGTTGAATCTCCTTCCAAAGCAAAATCTATAAATAAATATTTAGGTTCTGGCTTTAAAGTTCTTGCAAGCGTAGGTCATGTCCGCGATCTATCTGCTAAAAATGATGCAATAGACACCGAAAATGATTTTAAAATGCAATGGGAAACAAGTGATAGAGGGAAAAAAGTTATTAAAGAAATAACTGATGCCGCTAAAAAATCTGAAAACCTATATCTAGCCACTGATCCTGATCGTGAAGGAGAAGCGATAGCTTGGCATGTTGAAAAGCTTTTAAGAGATAATGCCTCTCTATCAAAATTAAATATTCATCGAGTTACATTTAATGAAATTACTAAAAATGCAGTTTTAGAAAGTTTGAAAGAGCCACGCCAAATAGATGAAAATTTAGTTAATGCTTATTTAGCTAGACGTGCATTAGATTTTTTAGTTGGCTTTACCCTTTCTCCTGTGCTTTGGCGAAAACTCCCTGGATCAAAATCTGCTGGTAGAGTTCAATCTGTCGCTTTAAAAATTATAAGTGAAAGAGAGTTAGAAATAGAAAAGTTTAATCCTCAAGAATATTGGTCTATTCAAGGACAGTTTTTAAATAAAGATGATAAAGATATTAACGCACGTTTAACATTATATGATGGAAATAAAATTGATAAACTAGATATTAAAGATGAAAAACAAGCTAGTGAAATTTATGAAACAATTAAAAAATCAAATTTTAATGTTGGAAATATTACAAAAAAAGAAGCAAAAAGAAATCCTTATCCTGCTTTTACAACTTCCACCATGCAAATTGAATCAAGTCGCAAATTAGGATTAAGTGCTAGTCAAACCATGCGTACAGCACAAAAGCTTTATGAAGGCACAGAAATTGATGGGGAGACAACAGGATTAATTACTTACATGAGAACTGACAGTGTAATTATGTCAAATGAAGCTATCAATCAAGTTAGAAACTTTGTTGGTGAGAATTATGGAAACGAATATCTTCCTGATGCTCCAAGATTATATAAGTCTAAAGCAAAAAATGCTCAGGAAGCGCATGAATGTATACGTCCAACAAATGTAAATTTAACTCCAAAAAATATTAAGCAATATATTACTGGTGAAGAATATAAGTTATATGAAATTATTTGGCAGAGAGCAGTTTCTTCGCAAATGGCTAGTGCCATTCTTGATCAAGTAGCAATAGACATCAAAAGTGAAGATAAACAGGTAAGTTTGCGTGCTAATGGTTCAACTATTAAATTTCCTGGTATGTATAAGGTTTATCATGAAGCAAAAGATGATGATAAAGATGAAGAAAAAGAAACTATTCTTCCAGTAATGAATGAAGGAGAGAAATTAAATCTTAAAGAGGTAATTAAAAATCAACATTTTACCATGCCACCTCCTCGTTACACAGAAGCAAGTTTAGTTAAAAAATTAGAGGAACTAGGTATTGGTAGGCCTTCCACTTACGCATCAATAATTAAAGTTTTACAAGATAGAGATTATGTTATTTTGGATAAAAAACGTTTTAACCCTCATGACAGAGGTCGTATTGTTTCTATTTTTCTTGAAAAATATTTTAACCAATATGTAGAGTATGACTTTACGGCAGATTTAGAAAATCAATTAGATGAAATTTCTGATGGTAAATTAGATTGGAAAGAGGTTTTAAGAAATTTTTGGGAAACTTTTAAACAATTATGTGATGACACAGTAGGTAAATCGAATAGAGAGGTAATTGATGTGCTTGATGATGCCTTAGGTGCTCATTTCTTTCCACCAGAAGGAAAGGATGAAAGTAGAAAATGTCCGACCTGTGAAAACGGAAGATTAGGAATCAAAGTTGGAAAGTTTGGTGGGTTTATCGGTTGTTCAAATTATCCTGATTGCAAATACACTGTTCAGTTCAACCAGTTAAATGACAAAGACGGTAAATCATTAAGTGGACCAAAAGAGATTGGTATTTATCCGGAAACAAACGAAATGATTACGCTTAGAAAAGGCCCTTATGGATTTTATATGCAAGTTGGTGAAGGAACGCCCGAAAAAAAACCAAAAAGAGTATCAATTCCCAAAAATTTTGAACCTGATGAGATAGGCTTGAATACAGCCATACAATTATTAGGATTACCAAGGAAGCTTGGCTTTAATCCTGAAAATAATAAAACTGTTAGTGCTGGAATTGGGATGTACGGACCATACATTCTTCATGATAAAAAATATAAAGCTTTAGAAAAAACTGATAATATTCTTGATATAGAATTAGAAAGAGCTCTAGAATTAATTGCAAAACCTACTCAAAGAGGTAATGCAACATTAAAAAGTTTTGGTGAACATCCAACAGATAAAAAAAATATAACTGCCCATGATGGTAAGTATGGGCCTTATGTAAAATGTGGAAAAATTAATGCTTCTCTTCTGGGTGATCAAACAATTGATAGCTTAACATTAGAAGATGCGGTCAAATTAATTGATGATAGGAAGCAAAAAATAGGTTTAAAAAAAAAGAAAAAATAGAATCAATTTGATTTAAGCTAAAATAGTCTTAAATATATATAATGCCTAAATATATATCTCTTAATGACGTTAAAAAATTCAAAAATAAATTTCTTAAAAATAATAAAAATACTGTATCAAGAAATGCATTAATAAAAAATGACTTAAATACTGTTGCGCTTAATTGGGAAAATTTTAGTCAAATTAATCATCATTTTTCACATTTAATTGAGAAAGAGCTACCAGCTACAAATCAAATGGCATCTGGAAGATGTTGGGGTTTTGCGGGATTAAATTTAATGCGTCTCGAAGTTGTCAAACAGCTAGATTTAACAAATTTTGAATTTTCTCAAAACTATTTTATGTTTTGGGATAAGTTAGAAAAAGCAAATTATTTTTTAGAAAATATTATTAAAACAAGAGATGAAGACTACGAAAGTAGATTAATTATGCATCTTGTCAAAGCACCAGTTCAAGATGGTGGACAGTGGGATATGTTCGTCAATCTTATAGAAAAATACGGCGCTGTTCCAAAAGATGTTATGCCAGAGACAAATCATAGCAGTAAATCAATGGCAATGAATTATATACTTACTCATAAGCTAAGAGAGTTTGCATCCATTCTCAGAAAAAAACCTGCGAAACAATCAGCAACGTTAAAGAAAGATATGATGGAAACTATTTATAATTTATTAGCTATGTTTCTTGGACAGCCTCCAGAAGTAGTTAACTGGTCTACAAGAGATAAAGATAATAAATACATATCAATTTCAGATATGACACCTAAAGATTTCTGTAAAAAATATGCAGATATCAAAATCAAAGATAAAGTTTGCCTAATTCATGCGCCAATGAGTAATAAAAAATTTAACACAACTTATACTGTTGAATATTTAGGTAATGTTGTTGAGGGACAAGATATAAAATATTTAAATGTAGAAATAACTGAATTAAAAAAATCTGCTATGCAATCAATTAAAAATAATGAAGCTGTTTGGTTTGGATGTGATGTTGGTAAGAGATTTAGTAGAGATATGGGTGTTCTTGATATGGGTATCTTTGATTATGAAAATGTTTTTCAAACTTCTTTTAAAATGAATAAACAAACCAGACTAGAATATGGAGATAGTGAAATGACACATGCTATGTTGTTAACAGGAGTAGATGTTAAAAACAGAAAATCAGCTAAATGGAAAATTGAAAACAGTTGGGGCACTAAAAGTGGCAACAAGGGGTATATGATGATGACTGATGAGTGGTTTGACGAATATACATATGAAGTTGTTGTAGATAAAAAATACTTAAGCAAAAAGTTACTAAAATATCTCGATATAGATCCTATAACTCTTGCTCCATGGGATCCAATGGGTGCTTTAGCTAAATAAAGTTGAATAAAGAAAACGCAACTAAACTTTGGAAACTTATCCAAGCAACAGGTGATGAATTGGTAGGTAAGCTTCTCGATCATCCTAATCATCCCAAAGGTCGTAATCCCTATGCACATGTAGCCCTAGAAGTAAAAAATAATTTTGGAATGACTTACAAAGATATTCCAGATGAAAAATATAATGAAGTAATAGTGTTTCTAGAAAAATTAAAAATTAATCCTGAATAGCATTCTTTTGATTATTATGAATTGGTAAAAATAAAATAAATACAGAAACAAAAGCCATCATAAAAGCATTAATTAAGAACAAGTAAGTAAATTCTAAAGTTATAGAATATATTTCTGAAATTAAGAATACTGAGATAGGGCCTGAACCAAAAGCTAAGATAAATTTTATTCCGTAAACAATACCATGATACTTTTGGGGTGTATAATTACTGAGAAGAAGGTTTTCAGTTGGTAAAATACTTGCATTAAATATAGCTGCTAATATGCATAAAATAACAAGTGAATAACCTGACATATAAGCAATAGCTAAGTAACATGGAAATTGCATGAATATACCAATTAAATAAATTAATTTTAAATTAAACCGATCAGCAAGTAATCCCCCAAAAAAAGTCGTAGCTCCAGAAATAAAATAAACAACACCAATCATTAAACCTATTTGTATTGAGTTGATATTGTTTATTCTTATTTCAAAAACTTTTGGTAAAGCTGTTTGAGTATTATGAAATGATAAGCCAAGAGCAAACATGGATAAAAGCATTATGCATGCAATTAAAATCATTTCATTTCGTGAATGATCTTCTTTATTCTTATTCACAAAAAAATTTTTAAAAGAAATTTTATCAATAATAATTAAGTAAATTAGAACAAAACCTATAAATATAGAAATCAATCCAGGTAAAATAAAAGCAAGTTGCCAATTAAGTAAATCGCTCAAAGTACCAGCAACAAAAGCTCCTGAGCCTATTCCTACTCCTCCAAAGATGCCATTAATTCCTAATGCTCTTCCCTGTTTACTTGCTGAATTTATAACCCAGGGTATGCCAACAGGATGGTATATAGAACAAAAAAGACCTAATAGAGATAAAGAAATAAATAAAAAAGTTATAGAAGTACTGAAACCACAAAGAACAGATGCTAAGCCCATCCCAATAAACATAATTGTCATTGTTCCTGATCTGCTCCATTTATCACTAAGCCACCCAAACGGTATAGCTCCAAGACCTATTAACAGTGCCCCAAAGGTCCATAAACGAATAAGTTGATCATAAGAAATACTCCAATCTTTTTCTATTGTTAGTATAATCACAAAATAAAAAGCAGCAAACATATGCATAAAAGCATGTCCTATTGAGGAAAATAAAAGTGTTAAATTTGAATTATTCAAATTCTTTATATTGTATAGAAAGAGAGTTTACACAATATCTTTGTCCTGTTGGTTCAGGTCCATCATCAAAAACATGTCCCAAATGTGCATCACAAGTTGCACATATAATTTCTGTTCTTATCATACCATGAGAAGTATCTTGCTCTGTTTTTATTGCTTCATTTGAGATTCCTTTAAAAAAACTAGGCCACCCACAACCAGATTCATATTTAGAAGTTCTCTCAAATAATTCCGCACCACAACATCTACATCTAAAGACACCATCTTTAGAAATATCAAAAGCCTTACCTGAAAAAGCAGGTTCAGTCCCTTTCTGCCTTGTGACATTAAATTCTTCTTCAGAAAGAATTTCTTTCCATTCTTGTTCTGTTTTTATAATTTTATTCATACAATTTTTTTATTTTTATTAGAAAGTATAATGCCAAATATAATAAAGGCAGTACCAAATAAATGAAAGAAAGAAAATTTTTCCTCTAAAAAAATAATTGCCCACAAAGAACTAAAAACTGGTATCAAATGCAAAAAAAGACTGGCTTTATTAGCTCCTAAAATAGAAACCCCCTTATTCCAAGCAAAAAAAGATGTAATACTAGCAAAAATTGCAACATAACTAATCATAAGTACTTCATTGAAATCTTTGGGTAAAAAAGAATTATTTAAGGACTCTAATATATAAAATGGGAAAATAAATATTAGTCCAAAAAAAATCATCACTTCTAAAGTAGCTAGCTGAGATAATGTATTATCAATTTTTTTTAATAAAACTGAATAGAGCCCCCACGAAAAAACAGCAGCCAACATCCATAAATCCCCTGTTGTAAAATTCAAATTAATCAAGTTGTAAAAATTTGCTTTTGAAATAATAATTAAAACACCAATAATTGATAAAATTATACCAAAAAATTGCATGAAGTAAGTTTGTGTTTTAAATATTAACCAAGAAAAAAGAATTATTAATAACGGTGTAATAGATGCCATTATTGAAGAATTAATAACCATCGAAGTTTGGAGAGATAAATAAGTAAAAGAATTAAAAATAGTGACTCCAAGAATTGAAGTAATTAAAATAAATGGAAGATTTTTTTTATATTTTTCAAAGTCATCAACTATTTTTTTATATGTAAATGGAAGTAATAATAAAAAAGCTAAAGACCATCTTAAAAAGCTTAATTTAAAAGGTGTTAATTCATAAAGTGATGCAATTTTACCTGTAAAAAAATTACCTGACCAAAATAAAGATGAGGCTGTTAATAATATAAAAGCAAAATAAATACTTTTGGTATTAACCATCTACTAATTTCATTAAAGATGAAGTATCGTATCTTGATCCTCCATTTTTTTGAATCTCTTGATAATATTTATCAATTATTTTAGTAATAGGTAATGATGCACCACTCTTTTCAGCTTCATCAAAACAAATGGAAAGGTCCTTTCGCATCCAATCTACCGCAAACCCAAACTCATATTTACCTTCTAGCATTGTTTTGTAACGATTTTCCATCTGCCATGATTGAGCAGCTCCTTTAGAAATAACTTTAAGAACTTTTTCCATATCTAAATTTGCTTTTTTTCCAAAAGCCAATGCTTCAGATAACCCTTGAACAAGACCAGCTATACAAATTTGATTAATCATTTTTGCCATTTGGCCTGAACCAGCCGAACCTATTAATTCAATAGTTTTTCCATATGAACTCATAATAGGTTTAGCTAAGTTGAATTGATCTTGATCACCGCCAACCATAATAGAAAGAATTCCTTTTTCCGCACCAGCTTGACCTCCAGAAACTGGCGCATCAAGGAAATGAAAATTATTATCTTTTGCTAGTTGATAATATTTTCTCGCAATATTTGCTGAAGCTGTTGTATGATCAACAATTATTGAATTATCTTTGATATTATTAATAATTCCATCATCTCCTTCCATTACAGAAACTAAATCCTCATCTCTTCCAACGCAAATAAAAACAATATCCGCTTTTGAAACAGCTGTTCCGGGTGTTAATTGAGATGAACCATAAAATTCTTTAACCCATTTTTCAGCAACAGTTGAAGTTCTGTTATATACAGTAGTGTTAAAATTATTTTTTATTAAATGTCCTGCCATATTATACCCCATCACACCAAGACCGATAAAAGTTACATTTTTTATTTCCATTTATTTCCCCTCCATCAAACTCAAAATTTTATAGTTAAGATTCTTAGAATTACTAACAACAAGATTATTTGAATGCTCATAAAATTTATATCCTAATTTATCAAAATGACAATCATGTCCTCCAGCTTGACGAACAATAAAAACGCCAGGAATATGGTCCCAGGGATATAGTCTTGATAATAATGCAAAATTTCTAAGTCCTAAAGCTATATCTAAATACTCACACCCTATGGATCCATAAGAATCTATTTTTTTAAAAAAATTTTTTATTTCTTTAATTTTTAATTTTGTAGTTTCACTCCAATACTTAGAACTTACTGAACCAATTGCATTTTCAATTTGTGTTTCTTTTTTTAAAATTAATTTATTATCATTAATAAAAGTACCTTTACTATCCGCATATATAAATTCTTCAGAAATAGGTTTGAAAATAAAAGTTTGTTTTATTTGATTTTTTTTGGTTAAACCAACCATTACTGCAAATCTTTCTTTTGAATTAACAAAATTTTTTGTTCCATCTATAGGATCAACAGTCCAACAATAATTATCAGACGAATAATATTTTAATATCGAAGGATCTTTTGAATAAGTTTCCTCTCCTATGAAATAGGTATTATTAAGTAACTTTGATAATTGTTTTTTTAATTCTAATTCAACTTCAATATCTACTTCGGTAACAATATCTAATCCATTTTTAAATGAAATTTGATTTTCTTTTAAATTACCAAAACTTGGTATTATGATATTTTTACTTATATTGTATAATATATCTTTTATTTCATTTTGATTTACCACAACTATTTAATAATAGATTTATATAAATTTAAAGCCAAAGTTTTTGTTATAGTTCCTATTTTCCCATTATTGATTTTACAGCTATCAACCTGAATTATTGGAGTAATAAGACTGCCTGAACTAGTAATAAAAACTTCATCTGCATTATATAGTTCTTTTTTGGTAAATTTTTTTTCTTTTAAAATTAATCCATTTGAGTAAATTATTTTTATTAATACTGTTCTCGTTACTCCTTTTAAAATTTCTTTATTAGCAGGATGAGTAATAATTTTATTTTTTTTTATTATCCATACATTGGAATGTGCAGCTTCCGTAATTATATTACCTTTAAAAAAAATTGCTTCATAAGCTCCTTTATTACTTGCATATGTTGCAGCTAATATATTTGCCAAAAGAGAAGTTGTTTTAATATCAGGTCTGGCCCATCTTATGTCTGGATAGGTAATTGCTTTAAATCCTTTATAATTTTTATTTGGTAAATTAAAATTTTTATAATTAGTGTAAATAATTATATTGGGCTTTAGATTTGTATTATAAGCATGTTCTCGATTTTGTACTCCTCTAGTTACTTGAAGATAAATAGTTCCATTATTTAATTTGTTTTTTTTAATCAGATTTATAAATATTTTATATAATTTTTTTTTATCTAATTTAAAATTGAAATTTAATTCTTTAGTGGAATATTTTAATCTTCTAACATGAAAGTCATAATCTAGTATTTTTTTTTTAATTACTTTAATAACTTCGTATACACTGTCTGAAAATTGAAAACCTCTATCTTCAATATGTATATGTGCATCTTTGTAATTTATATATTTATTATTTAAATAGACATACCTTGGCATATACTAATAATCTGAAAGTAATGACTCTAATTTCTTAATATAATTTGTTTCAGAAAAAAAAACTACATCATCATTTTCTTTAAATACTGTAGTGCTATTAGGAATAATAATTTTATCATTTCTAAAAATTGAAGCGATTCTTATACCTTTAGGCAAATTTAAGTCTTTTAAACTTTTATTACACAATGCAGTCTGCTTTTTTATAACAGCCTCGATAACCTCACCAAAACCATCTCCGATTGAATAGTCACTCATAATACCTCCTCCTCTAACTTTTTCTAGAATTTTTGAAATAGTTATAAGTTTTGGATCTATTGTTATATCTATACCTATATTTGATAATAGTGAAGTATAAGAGCTATTATTAATTAATGTTATGCACTGATCAGCACCTGCTCTCTTTGCTAATAATGAAGCGAGCACATTAACTTCATCATCTTCAGTGACTGCTACAAAGTAATCTGCGTCAGAAATATTAACCTCATCTAAAATTTGATTATCAAGACCATCACCATTTGTAACTGTCACATTTTTTAAATTAGATGCTAAAAATTTAGATCTATCTTTACTATTTTCAATTAATTCTGTTGATATTCCAGAATCATATTGTTCAATTAATTCTGATAATGAAAAACCAATGTTACCTCCTCCAATAATTACAATTTTTTTTGCTTGAATTTCTTTGTGACCAAATTCCATTAAAACATCTTTCAAATTCTGGGTTTCAACAACCATATAAATCAAATCGTTTGCTTCAATTTTGGTTGAAGAATTTACTATAAATTTTTTATCACCTCTAAAAATAAATAAAATGTTAGCAATATAATCTGGAAATTTAGATGAAAGTTCTCTCACAGTTAAACCTAGATGCTCACATGTTTGCTCACACTTAAAACCTATTAATTTTAATTTTTTTTCAGACAGTTCAACCATATCAATTGTGCCAGGTGATATAATTCTTCTATGAAAAGCACTTGCCACTTCCTGTTCTGGAGATATTATTGCATCAATTGGTAAGTTATTTTTTGTATATAAATTTTGCCATTCTCCTTTTAAATAATCTTGCTGTCTTATACGTGCTATTTTTTTTGGAATTTCGAATAAAGAATGGCCAATTTGACATGCTACCATATTTGTTTCATCACTTTTTGTAACAGCGATTAATATTTCACATTCATTTGCACCAGCATTTAATAAAACACTTGGCAAACTTGGTAATCCAGAAATAACCTTTACATCAAGATTTTCAGAAATTTTGTTTAATTTTTCTGAAGGTTCATCAACAACTGTAACTTCAAAGTTTTCTTTAGATAATTTATCAGCTATGCTGTATCCCACATCTCCTGATCCACATATTATAGTTTTCATTTTATTTTAATTAACCGAAATATTTAGTGATTTAAGTTTTCGATAAAGTGCTGTTCTTTCCATACCAGTAAATTCTGATACTTTTGATATATTACCACTAAACCTTTTTATTTGCGATAATAAATATTGTTTTTCAAACTCAAGTCTAGCTTCTTTTAGAGACAAATCAAAATTATTTAAACTATTTTGTTCCTTATTATAATCACCCATTTCTAAAGCTAAATTATCAACATCAAGGATCAAATCCTTGCTAGATGATTGATTAAGTATAACAGTCTTTTGGACATAATTAACTAATTGTGCAATATTTCCTGGCCAATCAAACATTTCTAACTTTGAAATAGCAGACTTAGAAAAGCTGAGTTTAATATTTCTATTATTAAATTTTAAAATATAATAATTAAGTATAGGTAATATATCAGCTATTCTTTCTGACAAACTTGGGCACTTTAAATGATCTACTTTTATCCTTTCATATAATCTTTTCATAAAATTACCTTTTAATATCTCATTCTCTAAACTTTTTTCAGAAATCGATATAATTTTTTGATCAAGAATTACATTAGAGTTTTTAAAAAATTCTTGGCTTTCAATAAAAAATAAAAATTGCTTTTGAAATTTAAGTGGTATTTGATCTATATTAAGTAGAATTAAGGTATTATTGTTAGACCTTATAAAAATATTCTCATTCAAATTTTTTATATTTTCAGAAAAAAGAACCTCTAAATTGCTTTCATTAAGATTTGCAAAATCAATTATTATAGGTATTTTTTCTTTATACTTTGAGTTCTTATGAATTTTATTAGCTATTAATTTTTTTCCAACCCCAAATGGACCCTCTATCAATAATCTTGATTTAGATTTTGAAAATTCAATAATTTTTTTATTTACTTGGTTATTAAATACAGAATTTCCAACTAAATTATCATCATCTGCAATTAATTCTTTCAAATCTTTATTTTCATTATGCAGTTTGGAACTTTCTATAGCCCTATTGGCTAAAATAATTAATTTATCACTATTAAAAGGCTTTTCTAAAAAATCATAAGCACCATTTTTAATTGCACTTACCGCTAAATCGACTGTACCATGACCACTGATTATTATTACAGGAACTTCTTTTTTTATTTTTTTAAATTCTTTTAATAGTTCAATTCCATCTAATTTACTATTTGATAGCCAAACATCTAAAATAATAAGATTAGGATTATACTTTTTAAAATTTGATAATGCTTCTTCTGAGTTTAAAGCGGAATAAGTAAGATACTGCTCATCTTTTAATATCTCCGATATCAGAAAACAAATATCTTTTTCATCATCAATAATTAATACTTTATGCATTTAAATTTTCAAATATTATTGTACTAGTTGTGCCAGCCATATGTTTATTTTTTTCTATTCTAATTTTTCCATTATGATCTTCAATAATTTTTTTTACAATTGAAAGTCCTAGTCCGGTCCCTTTATTTTTTGTTGTAAAGTATGGCTCAAATATTTTTCCTGCAGTTTCCTTAGATATACCAACTCCATTATCTATTATCTCTATAAAAATCTTATTATTTTGAATTCTTAAATTAACAGTAATAGATGGATTGGGTATTTTTTCAACTGATTCAACAGCATTCTTTATTAAATTATTAAAGGTTTGGGTAAGTTGAAATTTATCAAATTGAAAATAAATATCTTTATCTTGTAATTCAATTTTAAACTTAATATTTTTATGTGAATTAGAAAATAAAATATAGGACTCTTGTAAACATTTTGATAAATTATCTAGTTTCATTTCTGGTTCAGGCATTCTAGCAAAAGATGAAAACTCATCTATAAGTTTTCCTATATCATCCACTTGTCTTGAAATTGTACTGGTTAAAGCTTTAATATCATCATTTTCAAAATCATTATTTTTATATTTTTTTTCAATTCTTTCTGCTGATAATTTGATTGGTGTTAGAGGGTTCTTAACTTCGTGAGCTATTTTTCTCGCAATATCAGACCAAGCCGCATGCTTTTCTGCCAAAATAAATGAAGTAGTATCATCTATTGCAACAACATAGCCATTTATTTTAGCTTCTTTAAACTCTTTAATTATTCTAACATTAAAATTTCGTAGATCGTCCTTAACTAAAATTTCAACTTGAAAATTTTCAAGTATTTTTTTTGAATTTTTAAAGCTATTAAATATTTTTTGCCATTCAGGAAAAATTTTTAAAAAACTTTCATTTTCTTTCAAATGCTTTGCACCCTTAAATAGATTTGTTGCGGTTTGATTATAAAAGATAATATTGAAATTATAATCTAATGAAATTACTCCTATTGTTAAAAGACTTAAAATAGCCTCAATAAACAATCTTTTTTCCTCATCTTCATTGCTCTTCTTAATTAGTTGATTTTGTTTATTTTCAATTTCTACTATCATCTTATTATATGACGAAATTAGTACTTTTATTTCTTCAAATTGATCAACTTCGGATACTTTGGCTTCAAAATTTCCTCTAGAAATTTCATTCGCTGATTCAATTAAATTTGATATAGGCTTTGATAGTCTTCTTGCTAAATTAAACCCTATTAAAATAGCAATTAAAATAAATCCAATTGAAAATAATACAAATATCATTGAATAAGTTATTTGTATACCTGCGCTTTCATTTTCTTTTGTAGTATATATTTGGTAAGCATCTTTAGTTGCAGAAATATGATCCCAAATATTTGTATTTAATTCTCTATTAACCTGCATAAATACATCATTTAAAAAATTAATTTTTTTATAAGCTGAAATAGAATTTTTATTTACTTGAAAAATAAAGACCCTATTTTGTTCTAAGATTTTAATTATATCTTCAGAAGGAAATAAAAAATTTTTATTTTCTTTATCTTTAAAATTTAAATAAATTTCTCCAGATTTGTTAAATAGATAAATATTTGAGATTGTTCTTAAATTAATAAACTCACTCAAACCTTGATTAATAGAATTTATATTTACTTCATTATTTTTAGAAACCTTAAATATTTCTCTAGTAATTAATTGGGTATCAGAAATAATTTCTGCTTGTATTTCATTTTCATAATCTCTTGCTACAATATTAGAATTAACTACAACCTCTCTTACAGCTCCACCATACCAGGTTCTAAATTCTAAATTAAAGAAAAGAGAAGTAATAATTACAAGGCCTATAGCTGGCCCAACAGCCATTGCTGCAAACAAATTAACAAATTTTATATATAATTTAGACTCGTCTTTTTTATTTCTTCTATAAATAAAAATTAAAATTACTTGTCTTAAAATCAAAGCTAAAAGTAATATTACAAGAAAAACATCAGCTAATAGAAAATACTGCAATTGTAGTGGATTTTTTACTAAATTATTATTTGGTAGCATCAAATAAAAAGTAATTGAAAAGCTAAGAAGTATTAGTGTAAGCAACAAATAAAATGAAAACTTTGTTAGATATAATTTATTTAAGATTTTTGTTAAACTGATCACTATGGTAGGCTTTATTTATAATTTTTATGCTATAGTAAACTTATATAATATAAATTACCCTATAAATGAAAAAGATAAAAAATGCACTTGTTATCCTGGCTGGAGGTAAAGGGTCAAGATTTGGGAAAAAGTTACCTAAGCAATTTATTGAAATTAATGGTGAAAATCTAATACATTTTTTTTTAAAACGTATAGACACAAGGAATTTTGATAAAATATTGATTGTTCATAAATATTCTCATCTTAAATATATTAAAAATATTAGAATTGATTTTCCATCAGTAAATTTTCTATTTGCTAATGCAGGTAAAAATAGACAATTATCTTCATTCAATGCTTTAAGAAAATTGAAACCTTTTAAACCAAAAAATATATTAATTCATGATGCAGCAAGACCGTTCTGTTCAAATAAATTAATAGTAAAAATACTTAAACAATTAAAAAAAAATTATTCTGCGATACCATATGTGTATAGTGTTGATAAAAAAGTTGTTGCAAACAAAGAATTCAATAATAAATTGAAATTAATACAAACTCCTCAAGGATTTGAATTTAAAACGATTTTTGAAGCACATAAAAAAACTTTAATAAAAAATGCAAAGGATGACTCTATATTATTACCACAAAATAAAATAAAGTTTATAAGAGGTGAAAATTTAAATTTAAAAATAACTTATTCAGATGATTTAAATTATTTTAAACTATTTTTAAAACCCGTTTTCAAATCTGGAATAGGTTATGATATCCATCGTTTTGACACAAATACTAAGAAAGGTCTAAAATTATGTGGTATAAAAATAAATTATAGTAAATTAATTGGACACTCTGATGCTGATGTTGGTATACATTCGATATGTGATAGCATCTTTGGAGCATTGTCGATGAAAGATATTGGTTATTATTTTTCTAATAGTAATCAAAAGTGGAAAAATAAAGATTCACTACATTTTCTAGCTTTTGCAAAAGAAAAACTTAAGGAAAAAAAATTCTTTATAGTTAATCTTGATATTAATTTTATATGTGAAAAACCTAATATAAATAAATATAGAAAAAAAATGATTAAAAAATTATCTTCTACACTTAAAATACCTGAAAAAATTATTTCAATCAAAGCAACTTCAAATGAAAAAATTGGTTTTATAGGTGATGGTTTAGGAATAGCTGCAGAATCAATAGTACAAATTTCAAATGAAAAACTTTACTAAATTTTTTTTATCAATTTGTTTAGTAGGTTATATAAACTTTGCACCCGGGACATGGGGCAGTCTGGCATCTATTATAATTTTGTTTCCAATAATCAAATTATACTCTTTAACATTAGAAATTCTAATTATTATTTTTATTTTATTATTTTTTATATCAAATTACTTAATAAATTTTTTTTCATCATTTACAAATTCAAAAGACTCTAAACATATTGTTATAGATGAATTTCTAGGTATTTTTACTATTTTCCTGTTTTATGATTATATATTTATATATAATGATTTTTTTACATTAATTTTGATATTTTTTATTTTTAGATTTTTTGATATTTTAAAGATTTTTCCAGCCAACTATATAGATAAAAATTTTAAAGATGGGTATGGTGTTATTCTTGATGATATAGTTGCGGGAATATATACAATTTTAATTTTAATAATTTTAAATGTATTTATATAAAAAAATATTAAATAAATTACTTGCTAAGAAGATGTCAATTTCTACTGCTGAATCATGCACTGGTGGTTTATTAGCTTATAGTTTTACAAGAAATAAAGACTCTTCAAAAGTTTTTATGGGTGGATATATAACTTATTCAAATGAATTAAAAATAAATGATCTTAATGTAAAAAAAGTAACTTTAAAAAAGTATGGTGCTGTAAGCCCAGAAGTTGCTACAGAAATGATAAGAGGATTATATTTAAAGAATAAAGCTCAATTATGTATAGTAACTACTGGTATAGCTGGACCAGGAGGAGGTAAAAAAAATAAACCAATTGGATTAGTCTATATAGGAATAAGAATTAGTGGTAGAACAAAAATTATAAAGAAAAATTTTAAAGGTACAAGAATTCAAATACAAAAAAAATGTGTAAATTTTATTTTTAAACATTTAGACATATTAGTCTGAAATACTATCAGCCCTTTCTTTAAAAGATTTAATCATTTTATTTTCAATAAGTGGATAAAAAGTTTCTGCAACTTTCTGATGAACAAAATTTTTAAATTCAAAATTAACATCAAATATTATTTTTGATTTCTCGTTATCAATTGATTCAAATTTCCAATTTGTAGTTAAATCCTTTAAAGGTCCTTCTATATAATTAGTCTCTATTGTTAATTTATTTCTATTAAAAATAACGTGAGATCCAAATTTTTGAGCTAAGATTAATTTGTATTGAACATACATATCTGCATAAATTTCATTATTTTTTCTTTTATTAATAACCATTTTAGTGCACCAAGGTATGTATTGGGGATAGCTTTCAATATCTACAACAATATCAAATAATTTTTTTGCTGAATGGCTAACTATTTCCTCTCTTTGAGAATTTTTCATTAAAAATTTTTATAAGCTCTGTTTTCTTGCATGACTTTAAAATCTTCAGATGCATGATAACTAGAACGAGTTAGAGGTGAAGATGCAACCATTAAAAATCCTTTTGCAATCGCCATCTTTTTATATTCATTAAACTCTTTAGGTGTAATAAATTTTTCTAGTTTTGCATGTTTTGGAGTTGGTGGTAAATATTGTCCAATAGTGATAAAATCAACATCTGCTGATCTTAAATCATCCATTACCTGATATATTTCTTCTTTTGTTTCTCCCAATCCAACCATGAGTCCAGATTTTGTAAAAATATTAGGATTAAGTTTTTTAATATCTGATAACAACTTTAAACTTACAAAATATCTAGATCCAGGTCTTATGTTGAGGTACAAGCGAGGAACTGTTTCTAAATTATGATTAAATACATCTGGTAAATCTGAAGATAAAATACTTAATGCTTCAGGCTTTTTATGAAAATCAGGTGTCAAAACTTCTATAGTACAATTTTCATTTAGTTTTCGAATTGATTTTATAACATTTGTAAAATGACTAGCCCCACCATCTATTAAATCATCTCTATCAACACTTGTTATAACAACGTGTTCTAAACCTAATTCAAATACAGCCTCTGATATTTTTTGTGGCTCTTCTAAATCAATAAAACCAGGTTTACCTGTTTTAATATTGCAAAATGCACATGCTCTTGTACAAATATCTCCAAGTATCATAAAAGTTGCATGTTTTTTTTGCCAACATTCTGCTATATTTGGACAAGCTGCTTCTTCACAAACAGTAACAATTTTTTTATCTTTTATAATTTTATTTGTTAATTTAAAAAATTTTGATGTTGGTGCCTTTACTCTAATCCAAGATGGTTTTTTGGGTATGGGGTTTGAAACTCTGTTTATTTTCTCAGGATGTCTTATTTCACTCATTTTTAAATAACTTCCATATCACTGCTTTGAATCCAAATTTCAAATGGTTCCTCAATAATATTATTAAAATCTTTTAACAACTTAGCAGCAACTGCGCCATCTAAAACCCTATGATCAGCTGATAGAGTAGATTTTAAGGTGTTGCCTACTATGATTTCATTATTTTTTACTATAGGTTTATTAATAATTTTTCCAACTGCTAAAATTGAAGCTTGAGGAGGGCTAATTATGGCAGCAAACTCATTTATTCCAAACATACCAAGATTTGATACTGTTATAGAGCCCCCTGTATATTGTTCTGGTTTCAACGAATTTGTCTTTGCCAACTTAGCCAGTTTCCTTATTTCATCTGATATCTGATTCAGGCCCTTAGAATTAACTTTTTTGACAATTGGTGTTATAAGCCCTTCATTTATAGCTACTGCAACAGATACATCAATATGATTTAATTTAACAATTTTATCATTTTGCCAATATACATTTGTATTAGGGTTTTTCTGCATTGCTAAGCCTATAGCTTTAACTATAAGATCGTTGATTGAAATTTTAAATGAATTATTTGCATTAATTTTTTTTCTTAGGTCTATTAGCTTATCTACATTGGATTCAATTGTTAAATAAAAATGTGGAATTTGCTGTTTAGCTTCTAAAGTACGTTTTGCGATTACTTTACGCATCGTACTTGGCTCAATTACTTGTCCTTCGAATTTATAAATATCTGATTCTGAAACTATATTATTTGAATTAATATCTCTTTTAATGATTCTTCCATCTGGGCCCGATCCATTAAATTTGCTTAAATCAATTTTTTGATCTTGTGCAATTTTTTTTACCAATGGTGAAGCTTTTAATCTATCATTAGAATTATTATTAGTTCTACTTTCAATGTTCTGAGTATTTTTATTTAAACTAAAATTGTCTTGTTTTTTGATATCTTTTTTATAATCAGAATGGTCTATTTCAGTGTTTTTTTTATTTAGCGTTTCATTTTTATTACCATCAATAATAGCTATCACACTATTAACTGGTATTTGAATATTTGGATTTTCCTCTAAGAGGTGTGTAATTTTTCCTTCATCAACAGCCTCTACTTCCATTGTAGCTTTATCAGTTTCTATTTCAGCCACAATATCACCGGCTTTAACATTATCACCTACTTGAACTAGCCATTTATTGATAACACCCTCAGTCATTGTTGGAGATAAAGCTGGCATTAAAATTTTTGATGACATATGTTATATATAATTAACTTCTTTAACTGCTTTTACTATATCTTCTATTTGTGGAAGATATAATTTTTCTAATTCACTTGAATAAGGCATTGGTACGTCCGCACTATTTACTTTTATTATTGGTGCATCTAAATAATCAAATGCATTTTTTTGAACAATATTAACAATTTCTGATCCAATGCTAGAAAAAGGCCAGGATTCTTCTACTGTAAT
Organism: uncultured Alphaproteobacteria bacterium; assembly: GCA_902586695.1. Lineage (GTDB taxonomy): Bacteria > Pseudomonadota > Alphaproteobacteria > HIMB59 > CACPNW01. The sequence goes on from CACIIL010000005.1 coordinate 35,996, forward strand.
AATTCTGTTTGTTTTTTTTACTGAATTAATAATAGTATCAGAATCTATAGGTCTTAAACTTTGCAGATCAATAACTTCAACATCTAGATCAAATTCATTCTTTAAAACTTTTGCAGCCTCTAATGATTTTTGAAGCATTATAGAATAAGTTACAATAGTTGTGTCTGTTCCCTTCCTTGCAATATTTGCTTTACCAAATGGAATTTTAAAATTGTTATCAGATGATACTTCTCCCTTTAAACCATAAAGAATTTCATTTTCAAGAAATATAACTGGGTTTGGATCTCTAATCGCTGAGCGAAGAAGACCCTTTGCATTTAAAGGAGTAGAAGGTGCTACAACTTTTAATCCAGGTACATGAGAATACCATGATGAAAAATCTTGACTGTGTTGAGCTGCAACTTGAGAAGCAGCACCATTCGGACCTCTAAAAACAATAGGACAATTAATTTGACCACCAGACATATACAAGGTCTTTGCAGCTGAATTAATAATTTGATCTATTGCTTGCATTGAAAAATTAAAAGTCATAAATTCAACAATAGGTGTTAAGCCTTTAAATGCAGCACCAATAGCAAGTCCAGTAAAACCTTGTTCTGATATAGGTGTATCAATAACTCTCTTATCTCCAAACTCCTCTAGAAGACCTTGAGTAACCTTATAAGCTCCTTGATATTCTGCTACCTCTTCACCGAGGATAAATACTTTTTTATCTTTTCGCATTTCTTCTGCAATAGTATCTCTGATAGCCTGCCTCATAGTAATCTGCTCTTTATCAACAGCAATTTCTGTTTCAGCAATTTTATTTTGATTTTGATGTGGTTCAATTATTTCCACACGTTTAGTTTTTTTAGAATTCTCTTTTTTAATATGCTTTTTTGAAGATTGTGGAGCTCTTTTTCCCGATATTAATGCAATTGGTTTGTTAACTGGAATATTATTATCTCCTTCGTTAAAAAGTAATTTTTCAACAAAACCTTCATCAACAGCCTCTACTTCCATTGTAGCTTTATCAGTTTCTATTTCAGCAATAACATCTCCAGCTTTTACCTCTTGACCCTCTTTAACTAACCATTTAGTTAAATTTCCCTCTGTCATTGTAGGTGACAAAGCAGGCATTAAAATTTCAATACTCATTTATAAATAAACATCCGTATATAATTCTTCACTAGACGGAAAATTACTTTTTAATGCAAAATCTGCAGCAGATTTAACTTCTTCAATAATTTTTTTATTTATTTTTTCTAATTCAATCTTTGAAGCAATTTTGTTTTTAATTATTTCTTCTTTTACGATTTCAATTGGATCAGAATTTTTATATTCTTCCAATTCTTTTTTAGTTCTATACTTTGCTGGATCAGACATAGAATGCCCTCTATAACGATATGTTTGAACCTCCAAAATATAAGGACCCTTACCCGACCTAACAAATTCACCTGCTTTAAAAGCAGCTTTGATAACAGAATATACATTCATTCCATCTACAATTTCACCCTTTATACCAAAAGCTTCTCCACGTTTGTAAAGATCTGAACCAGCAGCTGCTCTATCAACAGCTGTTCCCATACCGTACTTATTGTTTTCTATTATATATAAGACAGGTAATTTCCAGAGAGCAGCCAAATTAAATGCTTCAAAAACCTGGCCATTATTCATTGCCCCATCTCCAATATATGTGCGACAAATATTTTTATCACCATTATATTTATGAGTAAAAGCTATACCTGTACCAATAGGAACTTGAGCACCAACAATTCCATGTCCCCCATAAAAATTATTTTCTTTAGAGAACATATGCATTGAGCCGCCTTTCCCAGAAGAATAACCATCAACTCTTCCTGTAAGTTCTGACATAATCCTTTTAAGTTCCAATCCTCTAGCTATCATGTGACCATGATCTCTGTAAGTTGTGACAACTGAGTCATTTTTTTTAATAGTCATCAAAACACCTACTACAACAGCCTCTTGCCCGATATATAAATGGCAAAATCCACCTATTTGGCCCATGCCATATAATTGAGAAGACCTTTCCTCAAAACGTCTAATTTTGAGCATGTAAGAATAAATTTTTAAATGGTCATTTTTTAATAGTTTTTTCATTTGTAAATTTTTGTAAATTTTTTAATATAAATTTGTAAAATTTTGTCAATAAATTATTTATTTAATATAATAACCCGTTCATTTTTGTCAATAAAACCAAGGTTTTTTCTTACATTTTCATCCAGGAAATCCAAATCAATAGTATTGGGTTGCAATCGTTTTATTCGATCAACATAATAATCATTTTCAATCTTAAGAATATTAATCGTTTTATTAAATTCTATATTTTGCTTTTGCAGATAAAAATACTTTAGCAAGCCTCTTTGACCATTTACAAAAAAATAAATTAAATAAATAGAAATAAAAAAAGTAATTAAAAAGGAGAAATATAGGATAATCTTATTTTTTAAAATTACTGATTTATTCATTATTTATTATCAGCTAATCAGATTTTAGGCGTTTCTGTCAATATTTTAGAATAGATTTTCCAGCAAATTTAGCTTTAGTTCCCAGCGTTTCCTCAATTCTTAAAAGTTGATTATATTTAGCCGTTCTATCAGTTCTTGATAGTGAGCCTGTCTTAATTTGACCAGCTGATACCGCAACAGATAAATCAGATATTGTTGTGTCTTCAGTTTCTCCTGATCGATGGGATATAATTGATGAGTAATTATGATCCTTACCAAGGTTTATAGTATCCATTGTTTCTGATAATGAACCTATTTGATTTAACTTAACTAAAATTGCATTTGCTGCATTTTTTTCAATTCCAATATTTAATCTTTTTATATTTGTTACAAACAGGTCATCTCCTACTAGTTGAACCTTCTTACCAATTCTTTCTGTTAATTTTGACCAACCATTCCAATCATCTTCAGACATTCCATCTTCAATAGAATATATTGGATAATTATTTGATAAATTTTCTAAATAATCAACCATTTGATCAGAAGATAAGATTTTGTCCTCTCCTTTTAATTCGTATTTATTGTTTTTGAAGAACTCAGTAGAAGCAACATCTAATGATAAAAGAATATCGTCATTAATTTTTAAGCCTGCTTTTTCAACTGCATTTAAAATAATCTCAATTACTTCAGCTGAATTTTTTATATTAGGTGCAAATCCTCCTTCATCGCCAACATTAGTATTTAAGTTTTTTAATTTCAAAATTGATTTTAAAGAATGAAAAACCTCACAACCATAGCGCAATGCTTCAGAAAAATTTGGTGCTCCTACTGGTGCTATCATAAATTCCTGAATATCAACTTCATTATCAGCATGTGCCCCACCGTTAACAATATTCATCATTGGTACTGGCAATAAAAATTCTTCACTTTCTGCAATATATGAAAAAAAATCTTTTGAAGATTGATTTGCTAAACTTTTGGCAAAAGCTAGACTTGCAGCAAGAGAGGCATTTGCTCCAATTTTAGATTTATTTTCCGTTCCATCTAGATCTAATATAAACTTATCGAACTCCCTATAGCTTTTAAATTCTTTATTAGTTGCATTTTCTCTAATTAATTCATTAATATTTCTAATAGCTTTTTTAACACCTTTACCTTGATATCTATTTTTATCACCATCTCTTAATTCTAGAGCTTCATGCACTCCTGTTGATGCTCCACTTGGTACAGAAGCTCTCCCAAAAGATCCATCATCTAATAAAATGTCACATTCTACAGTTGGATTACCTCGACTATCCAAAATTTCTCTAGCATGAATATTTTTTATTTTTTCCATCCTTACCTTTCCATATTACAAAATTACTTCTATATTAAGTTTACTTTTTTGAAATCTTATCAAATTCAATCAATTTAGAAATTAAAACTTCTAAATTTTGTATATTCAACATATTTGGACCATCGCTTGGCGCTTTATCTGGATCATCATGCGTTTCTATAAAAATTCCTGCTACACCTATTGCTGCAGCAGCCTTTGAAAGAGTAGTTACAAACTCTCTTTTGCCTCCGCTTTTCTCACCTAGCGCTCCAGGCTCCTGAACTGAGTGAGTTGAATCAAAAATCACAGGATATGAATAGGTTTTCATAATATCTAATGCTTTAAAATCATTAACTAAATTATTATAACCAAATGAAGTACCTCTTTCAGTAATCATAATCTTTTTATTTCCTGTACTTTCAATTTTTTTAAAAATATTTGGAACCTCATAAGGTGATAAAAATTGACCTTTTTTTATATTGATAATTTTATTGGTTTTTGCTGCAGAAATTAATAAATCTGTTTGTCTACATAAAAATGCAGGTATTTGTAAAATATCTACAGTTTCAGAATTTGCAAAGTGCTCACACTGACTTTCATTATGAACATCTGTTAATATTGGACAATTAAAAGAAGATTTAATTTTTTCAAAAATTTTTTCAGCTCTATCTATACTAATACCTCTATTACTATTAATGCTTGACCTATTTGCTTTATCAAAACTTGATTTAAAGACAAAGTTAATATTATGTTTGTCACATATTTTTGCAATTTTTTCTGCCATCATTAAGCAATGATTTTCACTTTCAATGACACAGGGTCCAGAAATTAAAATAAATTGATTGTTGTTTGATATTTCAAAATTATTTAATTTAATTTTATTCATTTTATGCAATTCTTAATAAAGGATGAAAATAAAGGATGTGGCGACAAAGGTCTAGATTTTAATTCAGGATGAAACTGAACACCAATAAACCACTTATGTTTTTTACTTTCCAAAACTTCAGGAAGAACATTATCTGGTGACATGCCTGAAAACTCAAAACCTTTATCTTTAAAGCCTTTAGTATAAGTTAAATCTACCTCATATCTGTGTCTATGCCTTTCTGAAATCTCAGTTGTTTTATAAATTTCACTAACTTTTGAACCAGGATTTAGTATAGCTTTATATGCTCCAAGTCTCATTGTTCCTCCCTTGTCACTATCCTGATCTCTTTTCTCAATTTTCTTTTCATTATTCCATTCTGTCATTAAACTAACTACTGGATTTTTCGTTAATTTAAATTCTGTTGAGTTTGAATCATTTAGTCCAAGCACATTTCTAGAGATTTCAATAACACTTAATTGCATACCTAAACATATTCCAAAAAACGGTATATCATTCTCTCTTGCATACTTAATTGCCTCAATTTTACCCTCAACGCCTCTATAACCAAAACCTCCAGGTATCAAAATTCCATCAACACAACTTAATTCTTTGACCAATTGATTAGTTTCAATCTTTTCAGCATCCATCCAGTGTATTTCTACTCTAGCATTATTTTCCATGCCTCCATGTGTTAAAGCCTCTATAAGAGATTTGTAACTATCTTTTAGATTAGTATATTTTCCAACTACTCCAATTTTTACTGTTTTTTGCAAATTATTAATTTTATTAATTAAATTTTCCCATGCCTTTAATTTTAGAGAGTATTTTGATGTATCAAAACCTAAGTGCTCTAGTAAAACTTTATCAAGACCTGCTTTTGAATAAATGGATGGTACTTCATAAATAGAATTTGCATTTAATGCTGGTATAACAGAATCTTTTTTAACATTACAAAACTGTGAAATTTTTTCGAGAGAGTCATCATTAATCTCTTTTTCACATCTACACATAATGATATCTGGTTGAATTCCTGAGTTCAGTAACTCTTTTACAGAGTGTTGCGTTGGTTTAGTTTTTAATTCACCTGCAGAACTAAGATAAGGTACATATGTCATATGAATTAAAGCTGAATGAATATTTTTATCATTTCTTATTTGTCTTATTGTTTCCAAAAAAGGAAGTGACTCTATATCACCTACTGTACCACCAATTTCATAAATTATAATATCTTCATCCTCAAGATTACTATTAATGAACAACTTAATTTCATCAGTTACGTGAGGTATAACTTGAATTGTAGCTCCAAGATAATCTCCTTTTCTTTCTTTTTTTAAAACATTTGAATATATTTTTCCTGAAGATGTACTGTCAGATTTTTTAGCAGATATATTTGTAAACCTTTCATAATGACCTAGATCAAGATCAGTCTCTGCACCATCATCTGTAACAAATACTTCTCCATGTTGATATGGACTCATAGTTCCGGGGTCTACATTGAGATAAGGATCTAATTTTCTTATTCTAACTTTAAAGTTTCTTAACTGAAGGAGAGATGCAAGTGCTGCAGATGCAATACCTTTTCCAAGTGATGAGGCAACTCCTCCCGTAATAAATACATATTGCATTACGGATAACCCTGATACAGAATTGAGTTATCTAGATCAAGATAATAATATTAATTGTTTTCGGGAATTACTGGTTCTTCTGAGCTTTCTGCCTCAGAATTAATAGAAGGAAGTGACTCTAAGATATTTTTTTCTGATCCTACTGATGCAAAAATAGTCAATATTACACTCATAACCATAAATAAAGTTGCAGTTAAGGCTGTTAATCTCGATAGTAAGTTAGCAGAGCCTCTTGCAGACATCATTCCTCCAATACCTCCACCTCCTCCAAGTCCGAGACCTTCATTGTCGGTACCTTGAAGCAATACTAGTATAACTAGGAGGATAGCTAATATTAGTTGAATAATTATTAGTGTTATCATGCGGTACTTATATTTATTAAGTATTATAAATCAAGTTATTAATCTTCTATTATTTTTTTAAATTCATCTAAATTAATTGAAGCACCACCTATTAATGCTCCATCAACATTAGGTAAAGCAACTATTTCTTTTGAATTAGATGACTTAACAGATCCACCATATAAAATTTTAAAATTATTAAATTTTTTATTATTTTCTCTTATAAATTTATGAGTAGATTCAATTTCTTCATATGATGGAGTCAAACCAGTTCCGATAGCCCATACCGGCTCATAAGCAATTATAGTATTGGATGAATTAGATGAGTCAGACATAGATTCTTTTAATTGATTTTCTAAAACTTCATTTGTTCTACCTTGCTTTTTTTCTTCTAATGTTTCACCAACACAAACAATTGGTATAATTCCATCTTTTATCAATTGAAAAGATTTTAAGTTTATTTCACCATTTTTTTCATAAAAAATTTGTCTTCTTTCTGAGTGACCAACTATACAAAAATCAATTTTAAAATCACGAAGAGAATTAGATGAAATTTCACCAGTATAAGCTCCATCTTCATATTGTGAAACATTTTGAGCGCCAATGAAAAATTTCTTTTTTTTCTGAGATAAAGTATCCAAATAAATTGAGGTAGGACATACGACTATACATTTTGATATATCATTAGGCATTTGTATTTTATCAAGAAATTCATCAATAAAGTTTAAATTTCCATGTAATTTCCAATTTGCTATAAAAAATGAAGAAAAACTATCTAATTTGATCATAATTATTTCCCTTATAGAAACTATTATTATAGAAGCAACAATATTTATGTTTAGAAGTCTAGGAAAATCAAAAATAGCTTTTGTATTAGCTATACTTTTTGGAATAAGCCTATTTTTTTTTAGAGGTGGTGAAAGATACTCAAATTTATTTAATTCAGACAATATTGTTGCTTCAGTATCTGGAACTCCTATTTCTACTTCTAAGTTTCTTAGAGTTATGGAAATTAACATTAATCAATACAGTCAAATGCTTGGTAGACCTCTTACTAATGAAGAAGTCAAGGCATTTCAAATTCACTCAACCGCACTTGGAAATTTAATTAATGGAGCAGTATTTGAAAATGAATTTGATACTCAAAATTACATTATTGATGAAACAGTTGTTGCTTCAGAAACGAAAAAAAGGTTTCCCAATCTATACAATAAAAATAATAAACTTGATGAACTAGCTCTAAACTCATTTCTAAAACAACAAAATTTAAAAATTGATGATTTTGTAAAGATTATTAATTATGAAACTAGAGCAAGAGTTTTTGATAAACTTTTTTTCCAGGTTGATTATCCAAAAGAAATGGAAGAAGTTATCAACAAACATAACAATCATACTAGAAATGTTAATTTAATTAAATTTAATATTAATGATTTTGAATTAAAAAATTATAAAGAATTAAATATAAATGAAAATAATAATGAGATTATAGATTTCTATAACAAAAATATTAATTCTTATATTAATTCTGAAAAAAGAAATATATCTTACGTTTTAATCAATAAAGAAGATTATAAAAATGAATTCACACCATCAGAAAGTAAAATTTTAGATTATTATAATAATAATGAAAATTTATTTTTAAATCCTGAAAAAAGAGATTTTATTCAATTTAATTTTAAAAGTTTAGAGGAAGCAGATGAGTTTAAAAAAAATATTAGTACTTTAAATAACGAAAATATTGTTAAATTTGCTAAAGAAAATAATATTTTCTTTAATGAATTTTCAAATGTTTCACAAAATGAAGTTTTAGAAGAATTATCAAATGTTATATTCCGTTTGGAAGAAAATGTAGTTTCTGAAGTTGTAGAAACTGTAATTGCAAAACATATAGTAATTGTTAGTAAAATATATCCAGAATTTCAGAAAAACATTGATGAATCAAAAGAAGAAATATCAAAAACTTTACTTGAAGTGGAGCTTGATAGTTATTTATTAGATTTAAAAAATAAAATTAACCAACAAATTCTTGATGGTTTTTCTTTAAATGAGATAGCTTCAGATAATTCTCTAACTATCAAAACTATAAATAATGCTGAAAAATTTGGTGATGAAATTGAAAATGACTTGGTTAGAAGAGAGGTTATTTCTAAAGGTTTCGCAACTAATAAAGATTTTGTAAGTGATATGGTTGATGTTGATGATAATAGGTCTATTATTATCAACGTAGATAAAATTGAAAACTCAAAACCTTATGATTTTGAAGAAGTCTTTGAACGAGTATCCAATGATTGGATTAAATCTCTTAAGATTTTAGAGATAGAAGAAAAAATTGATGTACTTTATACAAAAAATCAAACTGTTGAAAATGTTTATGATGATGAATTAGTTAATGAAATGTCTAAAAGAAATTTTGAAATTGTTTTTAGTTCAATTGATGCAGAAATCTTAAATATTGATATTAGATTAGATGCTATTGACTACCCATCTAGTTTAAAAAATAAATTATTTTCAAATGATATTAATCAAATATCTCTAAGTATTGAAGGTGATGATATTTATATAGCAAAAGTTAATAATATTTCTTTTTCTAATGAAAATGAAAATGAAAATTTTCAACAAATTTTTATGTTATCTGAACTAAGAAGTAATTTTGGTGCTGAGATATTTAAAGATAAAAAAATATCAACAAATGATAATTTAATTGAGGCTTTAATCAGCCAATATTAATGGATGAGTTTAAAAAAAATTTTATTGAAGGTCTAAGACAAAAAAAACCTCAGTTATTAACTAATAATTTAATTGCTGATGTTGAAACACCTATTTCTTGTCTGCTTAAAATACAAAAAAATCAAAAGTATTCTTTTTTATTAGAGTCAGTTGAAGGTGGTAGTCTCAGAGGGCGATACTCACTTTTAGGTTGCGACCCAGATATAATATGGAAAGTAGAAAATAACTCAGCTGAAATTATATATAATTATGAAAATTACAATTATGATATCTCTAACAAACCAATTGATTCACTTAAAAATTTAATAGATTTGTCAAAATTTGATCGAGGTAAAATAGAAGTACCTTATCCTATATTAGTTGGATATTTAGGCTATCCAATGATCAAATATATGGAGCAAATAGAATTAAAAAATCCAGATAATATTAATATACCTGATTCCGTTTTAATTCGACCAAAGGTTGTAACTGTTTTTGATAATATAAAAGACAGCATAACAGTCATGACAATAGTGTATCCAAGTAATAACATTAATTATGAAAATATTTATGATGACTCTAAAAAATTATTAGAAACTAAAGTCAGTAAACTTAAAGAAAGTCTTGTTCAAGAATCTTATGGTAATATTAGGTCAAAACTTAATTTTAAATCTAACTATTCAAAAAATGAATATTTTTCAATAATTTCAAAAGCAAAAAAATATATAACTGATGGTGATATTTTTCAGGTAGTTACTTCTCAAAGATTTGAAACAGATTACGATTTAAAAGCTACCAGCTTGTATAGATCTTTAAGAAGATTAAATCCCTCTCCCTATTTAGTAAATTTGAATTTTGATAAATTTGGTTTAGTTGCTTCTAGCCCTGAACTCCTTGTTCAATTAAGGAATGGGAAAATTACTATTAGACCTATAGCTGGAACAAGAAAAAGGGGTAAAAATGCAAATGAAGATCTTAAATTATCTAAAGACTTGCTTGAAGATAAAAAAGAACTAGCTGAACATTTAATGCTACTTGATCTGGGAAGGAATGATGTTGGAAGAGTTTCAAAAAATAATTCAGTAAAAGTTACAGAAAAAATGATCATTGAATACTATTCTCATGTTATGCATATAGTATCAAATGTTGAAGGAATGATAGAAAAAAAATATGATGCTGTAGATGCGCTAAAAGCTGGTTTTCCTGCTGGAACAGTATCTGGGGCACCTAAAATCCGTGCAATGCAAATTATTGAAGAACTTGAAAATTTAAATAGAAGTTTCTATGCTGGTTGTATGGGTTATTTTGATTCTAACGGTGATATGGACACATGTATAAGTTTAAGAAGTGGATTAGTAAAAAATGGTAAATTGTATATCCAAGCTGGTGGAGGTGTAGTTTATGATTCAAATCCAGAGGATGAATATCAAGAAACAATTAACAAAGCTGGAGCATTGATTGCAGCCGCTGAAGATTCTTATAAATACAATCAATGATAATTTTAATAGATAATTATGATAGTTTTACTTACAATGTAAAACATTATTTTAATGAGATTGGTGCAGAAGTTGAAACTTTTAGAAATGATAAGATAACATTAAATGAAATAGAGGAAATAAATCCTAAAGCCATAGTGCTCTCTCCTGGACCTTGTACTCCTAATGAAGCAGGTATTTCACTTAATCTAATAAATAAATTTAAAGATAAATTTCCTATTTTAGGTATATGTCTAGGACATCAATCTATTGGACAAGCCTTTGGATCAAAAATAATTAAATGTGAAGAAATCATGCATGGTAAAATTGATTCTATGATGCATTACAATCATGCAATATTTAAAGATATTGATAAAAAATTTTTTGCAACAAGATATCACTCCTTGGTTATTGACAGAAATACATTATCAGATAATTTTATAATAACTGCAGAAACTGAAAAAAAAATTATTATGGGTATTGCTCACATTAACTTACCTATTTATGGCTTTCAATTTCATCCAGAAAGTATTGGAACTAAATATGGAAAAAAATTATTAAAAAACTTTTTAAATATTATAAATTATGGAAATTAAAAAAATAAAAGAAAAATTATTTTCATTACATCATTTAACTAGTGATGATTCATTGTTTCTTTTTGATGAAATTATGAATGGAAGGTTAAGCGAAATTGATATTTCTGCAATTTTAATATTATTAAAAATTAAAGGTGAAACAAAAGAAGAAATTTTAGGAGCAGCAAAGATTATGCGATCCAAATCACTCAAAATTCACTCATCTGAGAATACAGTTGATACCTGTGGTACTGGTGGGGACATGTCTGATACACTAAATATATCTACTGCAGCTTCCTTAGTTGCTGCGAGTTGTGGAGTTAAAATTGCTAAGCATGGTAATAAATCTGTAAGTTCAAAATCTGGGTCAGCAGATATGCTTGAAAAAATAGGATATAAATTTTCAGATGATACAAAGATATTAAAGGAACAATTAGAAAATAATAATTTTTGTTTTATGTTTGCTCAATACCATCATTCAGCTATGAAACATGTAATTAAAGTAAGGCAAACACTTGGGACTAGAACTATATTTAATCTTCTAGGTCCTTTGACAAATCCAGCAAATGCAAAAAACCAAATATTAGGAGTTTACGATAAAAAATGGCTTAATACTCATTGTGAAGTATTAAAAGAATTAGGTTCAAAAAATGTTTTAGTAGTTCATGGATTAGATGGATTAGATGAAATATCTCTGAGTTCAAATACACATATATGTGAATTAAAGGATAATAAAATTCAAAATTATATATTTGATCCTCGTGAAATAGGTTATGATTACATTTCTCTTGATGAAATTAAAGGTGGAAACCCTAAATATAATGCAGACAGTTTTAACAAAATGATAAATGGTGACTTTCCACAATTCCAAAGCATTGTAGAGATTAATGCTGGTGCAGCTTTATATGTTGCTGGAAAAGCTTCAAACATCAAAGAGGGTACTATAATTGCTGCTAAATCAATAGTTGAAGGTAAATCAAAAGATTTTATATCAAAAATAATAAGTGAATAATATTTTAGAAAAAATTTGTGAGAATAAAAAGATAGAAGTTGAAAAAGCTAAAAAAAAATGCTCATTAAACTCTTTAAAAAAACTTATATCAGAAAAAATTATTAAAAGAGATTTTAAGAATCAAGTAATTGAATATTCTAAAAATAAAAAAAATTTTTTAATTGGTGAAATTAAAAAAGCTAGTCCAAGCGCGGGAGAAATTATTAAAAATTATGATCCTTTAGATATTGCAAGAATATATGAAAAATCAGGAGTTAATGCAATTTCTATTTTAACTGAAGAGAAATATTTTAAAGGTGAAATTGATCATTTGTCACTTTTAAAACAAAATACAAATATTCCAATATTGAGAAAAGATTTTATAATTGATGAATATCAATTATATGAAAGTAAAGTATACCAAGCAGATGTTGTTTTGCTAATTGTATCTATTTTAAATGATGATCAATTAATAAAATTTATAGAAATATCAAATGATTTAAATTTAGATTGTATTATTGAAGCTCATAATGAAGAAGAAGTTAAAAGAGCTTTAAAATTAAAATATCCTATTATAGGTATTAACAACAGAAATTTAAAAAATCTTAAAACTGATGTTAAAAATACTATAAATTTATTTACAAATATTAGTAAGGATTATACTGTAATTGCTGAAAGTGGTATTAAGTCATCTTTAGATATAAAAATGTACAATGATTTAGGTATTTTTAATTTTCTTATTGGAGAGTCTATATTAAAATCAAAAAATTATTCCTCTTTTATTAATAAAATTTTAAATAATGGTTAACCACTTAGATAAATCAAATAATCCAATTATGGTAGATGTTGGTAATAAAAAAATTACTGAAAGAACAGCTATTGCCGAAGGAGAGATAATATTTGATAAAAACACTTTTAAAAAAATTGATAGCTTTAAATCAAAAAAAGGAAGCATTAATAATATAGCAATTATAGCAGGAATTATGGGAGCAAAAGAAACATCTAGATTAATTCCGCTGAGTCATAACATCCCAATAGAATCTGTTGAAATTGATATATCAAGAAATAATAAAAAGAATTTAATTAAAGTCATAGCTAGAGTTAAAACAAGTGCTAAAACAGGAGTTGAAATAGAAGCATTAACAGCTGTATCAATTAGCTGCCTTACAATTTATGATATGTGTAAATATTTAAATAAATCAATCAAAATAAGTAATTTAAGATTAGTATTAAAAAAAGGCGGAAAATCAGGAAATTTTAAAAGATAAAATTTTTAAAAAAAATTATTGTTTTTTCTCAAAAGAGAACATATATAGAACATATATGCTTACAAAAAAACAAAAAGAGCTGTTTATCTATTTAAAAACTTTCATTTCAAATAATGAAATATCACCTTCTTTTGAAGAAATGAAAAATGCTGTTAATTTAAAATCAAAATCTGGCATTCATAGATTAATTACTAGTTTAGAACAAAGAGGCTATATTAAGCGCTTAAAGCATAAAGCTAGAGCAATGGAGATAATAAAGGATTTTCCTAATAGAAATAATAGTGAAGTTATTGGCAATAATAATGATGATAGTTATCTAAAAATACCTTTGGTAGGATTAATCGCAGCTGGAGAGGCTATTGAGGCAATAAATTCATCAGAATCAATGATTTCAGTACCTAAATCCCTTGTTACAAAAAACTCTACATATTTTGGATTAAAAGTTAAGGGGCTTTCAATGATTGATGAAGGTATTTTTGATGGAGATATTGCAATTATCAAAAAAACTAGTTCTGCTCAAAATGGTAAAATTGCAGCAGTTCTAACATTAGATAATGAAATAACTCTTAAAAAAATAAAAATTACTAGTCAAAAAATTTATTTGATTCCTGCAAATAAAGCATACAATATCAAAGAACATAATTTAGGGGATGTTCAAATTCAGGGTACTTTATCTGGCATTATAAGAAAATATAATTAATAGTCATTTTTAAATGACTGAATTAGTAACTAGATTTGCACCATCACCTACTGGTAATCTTCATATAGGAAGTGCTAGAACAGCTTTAATTAATTTTATTTTAAAATCTCAATACCCAAATTCAAAATTATATTTACGTATCGAAGATACAGACAAACAAAGATCAAAAGAAGAATACATAAATAATATTTTAAATGGACTAAAGTGGCTAGGAATAAGTTGGGATAATGAACCACAAATACAATCTAAAAATATTAATAGACATCTCGAAATAGCAAATGAACTCTTAAAAATTAAAAAAGCATATAAATGTGCATGTACAGAAAACGAACTAAGTGAAAGAAGAAAAAAAATAAACTCTGGAGAAATTACTTCAAAAAAGATTTGTGTTAATTGTGAATCAAATAAAGATGTACAATCACTAAATAAAGGTTTTGTAATTAGAATTAAAATTCCAGAAGAAGGTAAGGAAATTTTACATGATGTTATTCAAGGTAAGGTTGAAGTTAACAAAAATGAATTAGACGACTTTGTTTTAATCAGACAAAATAATACACCTACTTACATGTTATCAGTTGTTGTAGACGATCATGACTTAGGGGTTAATTATATTATTAGAGGAGACGACCATTTAAATAATTATTTTAGACAAAAATTTATTTATGAATTTTTGAGCTGGGAAATTCCTCGATATGCTCATATTCCTTTAATTAACGGTGAAGATGGCAAAAAATTATCAAAAAGACATGGTGCTGTGAGCATAACAGATTTAAAAAAACAAGGTTTTCTTCCGGAAGCAATAATAAATAATCTAATTTTACTTGGTTGGGCTCCAAATAATCAAAAAGATGAAATAATTAATCTTGATAACATTATCAATGAATTTAAAATTAATAATTTATCAAAATCTTCTAGCATTTTTAGTTATAAAAAATTAAATTTTTTTAATAATCACTACATAAGACAAGATGATAATTTAAATAAATTTTATGAATATTGTAAATCTAATGAATTTTTAAATCAATATTTGCAATCAGATAAAAATAAAATTACCAGAATTTTTAACACTTATAAAAAAAATATATTAAAATACGATGACATTATCAATATTTCAAAAATTTATTTTGATGAATATTTTAAAATTAGTTTGGAAAAAAATTTTGATATTCAGTTTGATAATTTATTTAAGGAATTCTTAAAGTTAATAAACAATATTAATACTTGGGAGCATGATTACATAAATTTAAAAATAAATGAATTTTTAAATCAAAATAACATTAAATTCCCTGTTTTAGGTAAACCAGTAAGGTATTTGCTAACTAATAATTATAATGGACCTTCTATTACAGATATATTTATGATATTAGGAAAAAATAAATCTTTAGAAAGATTAAATAATTACAAAATATTAAATGGCTGATTACGAAGAAAATAAACAAAAAAACTCATTTACACTTTTTAGCAATGAAACAGGTAAGTCTTATGATTTACCAGTTATAAAAGGTACAGAAGGGCCTGATGTTTTAGATATTAGAAAACTTTATGAGGAAACTGGAATGTTTACCTATGATCCAGGATTTACTTCAACTGCCTCATGTGACTCATCTATTACTTTTATTGATGGTAATAAAGGTGTTTTAAGACATAGAGGATATGATATTCATGAACTTGCTACAAATAGTGAATTTTTAGAAGTATGTTATTTATTATTACATGGAGATCTTCCATCACCCGAAGATAAAAATAAATTCAAAGAAGTCATAAGAAATCATACTATGTTACATGAACAGCTTGTATACTTATATAGAGGTTTTAGACGTGATGCTCATCCAATGGCAATAATGGTGGGTGTTGTTGGAGCATTATCTGCATTCTATCATGATAGTACTGATTTTTCAGATATTAAGCAAAGAATGATTGCATGTCATAGATTAATTGCAAAAATACCAACTATAGGTGCTATGGCATACAAATATTCTATAGGACAACCATTTGTTTATCCTAGAAATGATTTGTCATATACAGAAAATTTTTTGTATATGACTTTTTCTGTTCCAACAAGAGAATTTAAAATAAGTAAAAAAATTGTTAAAGCAATGGATCGTTTCTTTATTTTACATGCAGATCACGAACAAAATGCATCAACCTCAACAGTCAGATTAGCAGGTTCTTCAGGAGCTAATCCATTTGCATGTATAGCAGCTGGAATTGCATCTCTTTGGGGTCCTGCACATGGTGGAGCTAATGAAGCTGTTATAAAAATGCTTGAAGAAATTGGTGATGTTAAAAATATTCCTGAATTTATTAATAAAGCAAAAAATAAAAAAGATCCTTTTAGATTAATGGGTTTTGGTCATCGAGTTTATAAAAATTATGATCCAAGAGCCATAGTTATGAAAGAAAGTGCTCATGAAGTATTGGAAGAACTAAACAAACTTGATGACCCTTTGTTAAAGATTGCTATAGAATTAGAAAAAATTGCACTTAAAGATGAGTTTTTTATTGAAAAAAAATTATTTCCAAATGTAGATTTTTATTCGGGAATTATATTAAAGGCTCTTGGATTCCCTACAAGCATGTTTACAGTTTTATTTGCGATTGGACGAACAGTAGGCTGGATATCTCAATGGAAAGAAATGATTGAGGATCCTATAAATAAAATAGGAAGACCTAGACAATTATATTTAGGTCAAAAAACAAGACAGTTTCAAAGTGAATCAACTAGAGAGAAAAAATCGATATTTAAGTGGCTTTGGAAATAATTTCTCTAATTCTCTTTGCACAAATTTCATAAGGATCTGAAGAACTTTCAAATTTTTCTAGATTTTTTTTAATATTAAAAATTTGAGTATCTCTAAATTTTTGATCATTAATTAATTTATTAAAAGATATAATTAAATTTCTTTTATTTAAATTCCTATTTACAACTTCTTCAATTATCATCTTATTATTAATTATATTAATAATATTAGCAAATCTGATTTTTATTAAGAAAGAGAATATAAAATAAGTCAATTTATTAAGTTTATATAATACAATTTGAGGAATAAGCCTTTTAGAAATTTCTAAAGAAGCAGTACCTGAACAAGTAACACTAGCAAAAACTTTTTCATATAATTTTTCATTTTGTATTATGTTATCTGATACAATTGTTTTAATTTTCCAATTTTTAGTTAAATTAGTAATTTTATTGATTAAATGTGGTAATGTAGGAATAAATATTGAAAATCTATTTTGATTCGATTTAAGTAAGTAATTATAAATATATTCATAATAAGGGAAAAGTTTATTTATTTCATTTTCTCTACTTCCAGGTAAAAAAGCAATCAAATTTTTTTCTTGATTATTATAATAATTAATTGATTTTATTGAAGATATTGGATGGCCAATAAAAGTTGTTTTTAATCCTTCTATTTCAAAATAATTTTTTTCAAAACTAAATAATGTAAATATTTCATCATAATATTTAGCAAATTTTTTAGCCCTACCTTTTCTCCAAGCCCAAACTGTTGGGGCAACAATTTGAATGATACTTTTTTTAAATCCTTTTTTCTTAAGTTTCTTAGCTAGCTGATAATTAAAATCTGGAGAATCTATACAAATTACCAAATCATAATCATTTTTTAATATTTTTTTTGTTAAATTATTAATTATTTTTAAATATTTAGGAATTGAGAAAAGAATTTCTACAAGTCCCAAAGATTTAAATATACTTATATCATAGTATTTATTAGTAAAATAATTTTTTGATAGATTCCCGCCAACTCCGTCAATTTGATAATTATATTTTCTTATTTTTTTGCACAAATTATAGGATATATTTTCTCCTGATTGTTCAGTACAACAAATAAATATTTTGATTTTCTTAGTCAATTTTACTACAAGTAGAAATAAATATTTTATTTTTGTTAGCAAGTTCTATAGTTTTTTCTTTATCAATAATTAAACAATTATTTTTTTCTATAAATATTCCTTCATAATTATTATTTATTAACAAAGAGATAGTTTGCTCACCTATTGTTGGTATATCCAATATTTTACTTTGATTATATTTAGATAATTTTACTAAAATTCCTTTATCACCTTGCTTTTTTAATTCTTTACATCTCATAATTAGTCTATCAGTTCCCTCAGCAGCTTCTAAACCTAAAATAATTTGATTTTGAACAATAATACTTTGACCAATATCTAATTTACCATAAATATTAAAAGTATTAAGTGCTTTTTTTAAATTTGTTTTTGCAGATTTTGAAGGTTTAAAAAATGTTAGATGTTCATCACTTACAAAAAGCTCTGAACAATATTTAGTCCAGTCAAAATATTCAAAACCATTTTTATTAAAAAACAATTTAATTGATTCTAATAATTGATTATCCCCATTATTATTAAATAACAAATCTTTAGCTAATTTAATTGTTTGAAAATCAAAATTAATATCTGAAATGCTTGGTCTATTAATACTTCCTGCAAGTAGAATTTTTTCTATTTTATTTAATTTTAAAAGATTAATTATTTTTTTTACAGATTTTAAATTTATATTAATAAAATCTAAATCTTTATATTTTTTATTATCGACAACATCTTCTAATAAAAAAAATATAACTTCAAAATTTTTACTAATTAAATTTTTCCCAATAATAAGTGGTAATTTACCACCTCCAGCAATAATTGCAATTTTAGTCATTTAAAAACTTGCTATACCTCTTTTATTGGAAGAATTTATAAATTCTATAATTTCTTTAATTTCTTCTGATGAAGTATATTTTTTTTCTATTTTTTTTAAATTTGTCTCAATAGAAGATTCTTTATTAAAAATTTTAATCAAAAATTCTGAAATATTCTTAATATTTTTATTTGTTGATTTTTTTCTTTTTAGACCAATTATATTTAAACCCTTCAAATTAGTTCTTATCCCTATATAAAGACAATAAGGTAAAATATTTTTTTCAACTCCACTCATTCCTCCTATCATTGCAAACTTACCAATTTTAACAAATTGATGAATAGCTGAATTACCTCCTATAATCGCATTTTCACCAATTTCTACATGTCCTGCTAAAGTTGCATTGTTTGCTAAAATAACATTTGATTCAATTTTACAATCATGAGCAATATGTGAGCCTACCATAAAAAGACAATTATCTTTTACAATTGTATTTAGTCCACCTCCAAATGTGCCTGGATTAGCAGTTACATTTTCACGAAATGTATTATTGTTACCAATTTTCAAAAAACTTTTTTCATTATTAAACTTCAAATCTTGTGGGTCAGATCCTATAGAACAAAATGGATAAAAAATATTATTATTTCCTATACTTGTATTTCCCATTATTGACACATGTGATTTAAGTATAGAATTTTCTCCAATTACTACTCCATCACCTATAAAGCAAAAAGGACCAATTTTAACATTAGGGTGTATTTTTGCATTTGGAGAAATAAAAGATGAGTTTTTAATCATTACTTATAATTAGAAGAAAAGAAAAATTAAAAAACTAATTTTTTATTACAAAATATTACTATTAGTTATCATAGCAGAAAATTCGGATTCAGATACTAATATTTCTTTATGATATGCTTGTCCAGAAAACTTATAAACATTTCTTTTTTTGTTTAACATTTCAACATAAAATCTTATTTTGTGATTTGGATAGACTGGTTTTCTAAATTTTGCTTTATTAATGCTCATGAAAAGAACAGATTTATTTTTATCTTTTTCTAAACTATTTGACACAACTACTCCAGCTGTTTGGGCCATAGCTTCTACAATTACAACACCTGGTACAATTGGATTATTTGGAAAATGGCCCTCAAAAAAATATTCATCATCATAAAATGTTCTGAAAGATTCTCCTATAGTACCATTTTCAATAATTTTACATTCCTCAATAAATAAAAAAGGTTTCCTATGTGGAATTAATTTTTTTATATCTTCTAAATTTAAGTTCATTATAAGTTATTAAATTTTATGGTTGCAATTTTCCATTTTTTTAAATCAACTGCAGGAAATCCCGCAACTACAGAGTTATCTTTTATATTTTTAGTTACTCCACTTTTAGCAGCAATTTTTACATTATCACCAATAGTTAAATGTCCAGATATACCTGCTTGACCACCTATTAAAACATTTTTTCCTATAATAGTACTCCCAGCAATACCTGTTTGAGATGCTATAATAGTTCCAGATCCTAAAATTACATTATGAGCAATTTGAACTAGATTATCAATAAAGCAATTTTCTGAAATAATTGTCGAATCAAATACAGCTTTATCAATAGTTGTATTAGAACCTATGTTACAATTATTTTTAATTATTACATTTCCAAAATGTTGAATATTAATTTTAGTCTTAGGATCAAATCCAAAACCTGTGCCTCCAATTACAGCTCCTGATTTAATTATACAATTTTCTCCAATTATACTATCTGAAATAACTGAATTAGATTTAACTACTGTATTTTTGCTTATAGTAACATTTGGACCAATAGTACAATTGGATTCAATAATTACATTTTCATCAATTTTGCAATTTTCTTTAATATTAACAAAGTTGTCAATTTGAATATTATTACTTAACTTTGAAGCTTTATTAATATTAGTTAACTCAGCTATTACTCCTGAAGAAAGATTTTTTTGTTTAAATAAATTTGAAATTAATGCAAAAGCTTTATATGGATCCTCAACTATTATAGCAGCTGTATTTTGTGGTAAATTTTTGGAATTTTTTTTATCAATTAAACATGCTTTGGCTTTAGTTTCACTTAAATAATTTAAAGAAGAAATATTTGCAAAAAATGTCAAATCATTATTTGATGAATTATTTAAAGAATTTAAATTATAAAATATTTCATCTTCAGCAATTAAAGAGCTTACATTAACATTATTTTTCGATAAATGATTTTTAATAGTAAGGAAAGATATATTATTTAAACTTTTCAAGGTCTATTCCAACACTAATTTTATCTAATTTTTCAAAAATATTATTTGTTATATTAATTGAATTATCAGATATAATATAACTTTTAGTATCCAATATCAAATCAATTTTATTGTTTAGTGAGTATTCCTTTAATAATTCTAAAATTATCTGAAGAATCTTATTCTTAAATAAATTTAATTGATTTTCATAATGAATATTAAATTTTTCTATTTTATTATTAAAAATATTAAAATCTTTATTATATTCATTTATTTCATTTTGAATCTCATTATCATTAAGAATTAATCTTACTTCTTCTATTTTTTCTAATTGAGATTTTAAATTTAATTCTTCTTTTGCAAATTCTTCCCGATGTTGCTTTTGGTCAATTTCAATTTTATTAATAAATTCTTTTAATTCTGAATTCTTATTGATTAAGAAATCTAAATCAACAACCCGTATGTTTGTTGCATTTAAATTATGAGAATAAAAAATTATAAATATTATAAATATTTTTCTTATCAATTTAAATTGCCAATTGTAAACGAGAACATTCTTTTAATGTCATAATCTTTATCAGATAATGGGAAACCCCAACTAAAACCTATTGGTCCAATTGGTGAATAATAATTTATCCCAAAGCCATATGAAGCTCTAACTGATTCATCTGAAAAAGTAGTTGTGTTTTTATTATCCCATACCATTCCATAATCATTAAATAAGTTAAAATAAATAGGATTTTGGTCATTTAAATTAATTGGTCGCGAAAAGTCTAGTTTAGTTACAGCTAAATTATTTCCTCCGACATATGCAGTTCTTGAGTCTCTTGGTCCAGCTCCAAAATTATCAAACCCCCTTAACCATCTTCCACCTAGAGAAAACTTATCATCTGATAATATCTCACTATCATTTAAAGAATAAATATTACCTAATCTTGCTTGAATTGAATAAATATTTCTTTTATTTTCTATATATTTTTTTGCTGTTAAAATATTTTTAATATACCCATTAGAAGAGCTTGATGGAGTTTGAAGATAATTTGAAAATTTAAAAAA
>CACIIL010000006.1 GCA_902586695.1 uncultured Alphaproteobacteria bacterium
TAGAGGATAAATCAAATTCTTATTATGGAGATTTGGAATATGCAAAAATTTCAGTAAAAAAAAATGAATTAGAATATTTTAAATTTATTACAGATGATGGTTACAAAGATTATTTTAATAGAGAAGGTAAAAATGTAAAAAAATCTTTATTAAAAACTCCTTTGGATGGTGCCAAACTTTCATCTAATTTTGGAATGAGGAAACATCCAATTCTCGGTTATAATAAAATGCATAAAGGGATTGACTTTGCCGCACCGAGAGGGACTCCAGTTTATGCTGGTGGAAATGGAGTAATTGAAATTGCTGCAAGAAATGGAAGTTATGGGAAATATATACGTATTCGACATAATAATGGATATAAAACTGCTTATGCCCATCTAAATGGTTATAAGAAAGGTATTAGTAAGGGGATTAGGGTTAATCAAGGAGAAGTTATTGGATATGTAGGAAGTACAGGTAGATCTACCGGTCCTCATTTACATTATGAAATAATATATCAAGGCAAACAAATTAATCCGATGACATTAAAATTGCCATCAGGAAAAATTTTAGAAAATGATGAATTTAAAAGATTTGAGAAAAGTTACAAAGTTATATTAGCAAATCATTTAAATAATTTATTTGAATAATTATTTTGATGTTCTAACTTTTTTCTTTTTAACAGGTTCTGAAATAAATTGAACAGATTCAATTGATTGTTCATCTTCTTTATCTTGATTTTCTATTTGAACCTTCTCTTTTTCAACTTCAACTGCTTCTTTAGTTTCTTCTGAATTAGTATTTTCACTATTGTTTACTTTTGATTCTTGAGAAGGGTCCTGTTCTTCTAGACTTATACCTAGTTCAACCATCAAACGATAATAATGATCTGTAAATTGAAAATAGTATTCAGATTGTATTCTGTCTCCTGAACTAAAAGTATCTTTAGCTAATTTTAAATATTTGTTATATTGTTGCGTAATATTTCCTTTATTTCTACCTTTAGAACCATAATTATTGTTTCTTTTATAATTTGGTCTTCTATTTGATTTAAAGGTCACGCGACCATTTTTCTTCGTATACATAATTTTTATTAGTTATTTTAGTGAAAACTCTTTAATTTAAATCTAAATCTTAAATTATAATTTTCTTATTATATTTATCCTATAACTTTGATAGCAACATAATTCTATCTTTTTTTTGTAAATCTTGTACTTTTTTTATGTAACTTAAACCTGAAAATTTGAAGATTTCTTTGCATGAATTAAGTTGCTTTTCTCCAATCTCAATAATTAAATGAGCGTCTTTATTCATTATTTCTGGTACTTTTTTAGCTAATTTCCTATAAAAATTTAGACCATCTTTTCCTCCATCTAGAGCAATTTTGGGTTCAAAGTTTTTTATTTCAATACTTAGATCCTTATATTCAGATTTTGACAAATATGGGGGATTGGAAACTATAAGATCAAAACTGGTATTAATTTTATCTAAAGAAACTTTTTTTATTTTAACTTTATGTTGTAATTTTTTATTATAAATATTTTTATTTGCTACATTAATTGCTTTATCTGAAATATCTATTGCAGTAATACTTGCATTTTTAAATTCACGCGATAATGATATCGCTATGGCTCCTGACCCAGTTCCAATATCAAGTATTTTAATATTACGTTTTTTATTTTTAATTAAATTTAAACTTTCTTCAATAATGCCCTCAGTTTCAGGTCTAGGATCTAAAACAAATTCATTTACAAAAAAATCATCTTTCCAAAAACTTTTTTTATTTATAATTTTTGAAACAGGTTCATGTTTTAATCTTCTATTTAAAAATTTATTAAATTTTTTTACATTAATATCATTTCTATTAATATTACTTAAAATAATTTCATTTTTTGCATATTTTGAATAGTTTAAAAGAATCCTAAGATCAATTTCAGGGTTTGGAATATCTATTTTTTTTAATTTATTTAAATTTGAAAGAATAAAATTATTCATTTCCTAATTCAGCTAATTTACTTGCCTCATCACCTGCTATTAATGGATTAATTAAATCATTTAAGTTACCTTCAAGAATTTCATTTAGATTATATAAAGTTAAATTAATCCTATGATCTGATACTCTCCCTTGGGGAAAATTATATGTTCTAATCCTTTCAGATCGATCACCTGAACCAACTTGATTCTTTCTTTCAAGTGATCTTTTTTTATTTTTTTCTTGTATCTCATTATCAAGAATTCTAGATCGCAAAATTTTTAATGCCTTTGCTTTATTTTTGTGTTGAGATTTTTCATCTTGTTGTGAAACTACAATTCCTGAAGGAATATGAGTTATTCTTACTGCACTATCAGTAGTATTTACAGACTGGCCACCTGGTCCACTTGATCTAAAAACATCAATTCTTAAATCCTTTTCTGCAATAATAATATCAACTTCTTCTGCCTCTGGAAGAACAGCTACAGTTGCAGCAGAGGTATGGACTCTTCCACTACTTTCAGTTGCTGGTACTCTTTGAACTCTATGAACACCTGACTCATATTTCAATTTTGAAAAAACATTGTATCCAGAAATATTGCAAATTACTTCTTTAACTCCCTTTAATCCAGTCTCTGATATTGATAATACTTCAAATTTCCAGTTATTTAAATCAGAGAACCTTTGGTACATTGAAAATAAATCAGCAGCAAATAATGATGCCTCATCTCCACCTGTTCCTGCTCTAATTTCTAGAATTGAATTTTTTTTATCATTTTCATCTTTAGGAATTAACAATTTCATCAACTCATTTTCAAGAAAATTAATTGATTTTCTTTTTTCTTTGAATTCAATTTCTGCAATTTCTCTTATTGATTTGTCTTTATCATCAATTAGTTTAGAGAGTTCACTCAACTCATTCTTATCTTCCTTATATTTTTTAATAGTATCAACAATAGGTGATAAATCAGCATATTCTTTATTTAGTTGTACTAATTTATCTTTATTTATATCTGATTGATTATTAAGATTATTTTCTATATCTCTGAATTTTATTTCAATATTTTTAAATTGTTTTTCAAAATTTATCATTTAATAAATTCCATAATATTAGATAGATCTTTTACTTTTTGCTCTCCATTTAATAAGTTTTTAACTGTATAATGATTATTAATATTTTCATCTTCACCAATAATTACAATAAATTTTGCTTTTTGTTCATTAGCTGTCGATAAAGATTTTTTTAAATTATATTTATAATTCCAAAAAACAGATAAATTATTTTTAATTAAAAAATCATAAATTTTAAAAGCATGTGATTTATAATTTTGATTAAGTATTGCTAAATGAATAGATTGATTTTGTGATTGAACATCATCCATTAAAAGCATCATTCGTTCAATTCCGCCAGCCCAACCAACACCTGGAATATCTTTACCACCAAGAACTTCTATAAGTCCGTCATATCTCCCTCCACCAATTAAGGTATCCTGACTTCCAATTTCATTAGTTTTAAACTCAAAAACGGTATTACAATAATAATCTAATCCTCGCACAAGACTTGTGTTTTCGTAAACTGTAATATCCAAATCATTAAGACATTTTTTTATTTCTTCATATTCATTTAAATTTTCTTTAGATAAAAAATCAATTAAAACTGGCGCTTTATCAATAACTTCCTTATCTTCAATATTTTTCGAATCTAGTATTCTAAGAGGATTTAATTGAATTTTATCTTTACTTTCACTAGATAAAAAATTTTTATTTTGATTAAAATAATGACTTAAAGTTTTTTTATAATTAATTAAATTTTCTCTAGTACCTAATGAATTAATATGTAATTTTATTTTCTTATTAGGAAGTATTTTTTTAATTAATAAATTTGCTAAATTTATAATTTCAACATCTGCAAAAGAATCATTAGAGCCAAAATTTTCAAAATTAATTTGATTAAACTGTCGATATCTTCCTTTTTGAGGTCTTTCTCTTCTAAACATTTGCCCCGTACCAAAAAATTTAACTGGTAAGTTATTTAGGAGACCATTTGATATTGCTGCCCTAATCATCGGTGTAGTATATTCTGGTCTCAGTGTAATCTCATCATCATTCCTATCTTTAAAAGTATACATTTCTTTTAAAACTACATCACTCTGTTCACCTAAAGGTTTTTTGAATAGTGCAGTACTCTCAAAAATTGGTGTGACTAGCTCATTAAAACCAAATTGATATGCAATATCTTTAACATCAGATATAATCTTATTAAACTTCTTAATATTTTTTCCAAATAAATCATGAGTTCCTCTTACAGGATTAATTTTCATATTATTTCTCTATATTTTTATTAGCTTTTTTTCTTATAATATTTTCTAAATATGGTGCTAAATCTATGTCTTTAACTATATGATTTTTTTTACCATCTAAATATATCATATGAGTATTATTACCACCTCCAGTTATTCCAATATTTGTCATGTTTGCTTCACCAGGACCATTTACTACACAACCAATAATAGATACTGTCAAGGGATTTTCGACGTCCTCTAAAGATTTTTCTAATTTTTTGACTAAGTCTATAACTTGAAATTGTTGCCTTGCGCATGAGGGACAAGAAATAATTTTTACTCCTCTATTTCTAATACCCAAGCTTTTTAAAATTTCATATCCAACTTTTATTTCTTCTTCAGGTTCATCTGATAATGAAACTCTTATAGTATCACCAATTCCTCCAAGTAAAAGACTTCCCATGCCAATTGATGATTTAATTGAACCAGTTCTTCTTCCTCCTGCTTCAGTGATACCCAAGTGAAGAGGATAATCACATTTTTTAGCAAGACTTTCATACGCTTTGATAGCCATAAATATATCAGAAGATTTTACACTAATTTTAAAGTTGAAAAAGTCATTATCTTCTAGAATTTTAATATTATCTATAGCACTCTCTACTAAAGCATCTGGATTTGGTTCTGAATATTTTTCCAATATTTTTCTATTTAAACTTCCTGCATTAACTCCAATTCTCATAGAACAATTATTATCTTTAGCAGCTTTTATCACATCTTTTACTTTGTCTTTTGACCCAATATTACCTGGGTTTATTCTTAAACAACTAGCTCCATTTTCAGCTGCTTCTATTGCTCTTTTATAGTGAAAATGTATATCAGCTATTATTGGCACCATACTATGTTTAGTAATTTCTTTTAGAGCTTTAGTTGACTCTTTGTCTGGCACAGATACTCTAACTAAATCTGCTCCACATTTTATAACTCGATTTATTTGATTTAAAGTAGCACGAACATCTGTTGTAAGGGTGTTTGTCATAGTTTGCACTAGTATTGGATTATCTCCTCCAACTAAGATATTACCTACATTTACAACACGCGTTTTTCTTCTGTTAATTTTTTGGTATGATCTTAACATATAACTAATTATTAAAATTTTTATCTAAAACTAGAGAATCAACTACTTGTCCTTTTTTGCCTACTTTACCTCTAACTTTTTGGTTTATCAAAACTAAAATGTGTCCAGCATTACCAGATGTAATTGAGTAGTTTAAATTAGAATCATAAGAATATTCATCATCTTTATTCATCAGTTGACTTAAAATCATTTCATCATTTTCATCTCTTAATTGAATCCAAGTATCATCTAAAAATTTTAGAGTAATTAGAATAGGTATATCATCTTTTATTTTAGATGAAGCAGCTATCGCACTTGAGGAATTAATATTATCATCTTTTTTTGCATAATTTAAATTATTTATATTTGTATTTTTAGTTTTTTCATTTTTAACTTCTTCCAAATTTGCACTTTCAACAATTGGTATATAATTTTCAGGCAAATCTGGAATAACAGCATATTCTCTTGAAGGTCTATTATCACTAATAAATAATATATAGAATGAAGAAAAAATAATTATAATTAGAGAAAGTGAAAATACTTTATTAGAAAGTATATTATTTTTTTTTATTATAGGCCTTTCAATTTCAAATTCATTTTTTTCTTCTGGAAAGTGTTGTTTTCTAAATTGATCTATAAGCTCATTTTCATTTAAATCTAAATACGAGCAATAAGACCTTAAATGACCGATCAAAAATACAAAATTAATTTTGTCTTTAATTTGATTATTTTCTAAATCAAATAGAATATCTTGAGATATTTTTAATTCATCAGATACATTTTTTAATGTAAGATTATTTATTTCTCTTTGTTTTTTAAGTTTTTCTCCAACAAGTTCCATAAGACTTTAGTTTTACAGGTTATAAACCTCATGTAAAGATTTCACAGCTATATTTGTATATTTTTTATCAATTAAGACACTTATTTTTATCTCAGATGTTGAAATAGCAAGTATATTTATTGCATTTTTGGCAAGTGTTTTAAACATTTTTTCAGCAACACCAGATTGAGACATCATTCCCATTCCTATAACTGAAATTTTTGCAACATTTTTATCAAGTGACAAAGATTTGTAATCAAGTTCATTATTATTATTTTCAAGTACAGATTTAGTTAAATTATAATCTTTCTGGTTTATTGTAAAAGTAATATTCGCTAATATTCCATCTTGAGATATATTTTGAACTATCATATCAACATTAATGTTATTTTCTGACATAAGACTAAAAATTTTTGCAGAAATACCAGGCTTATCTAATATTCCAGAAATAGTAACTTTAGCTTCATTTTTACTATAGCTTACACCGCTAACAATTTCTTTTTCAATTAGCTCATTTTCATCAACTATGAAAGTTCCTGATTTTTTAGTTAAAGAAGATAAAACTTGTAAAATTAAATTATTTTTCATTGCTAATTCAACTGATCTTGTATGTAACACTTTTGCTCCAGTTGAAGACATTTCTAGCATTTCTTCATAAGACATTTTAGAAATTTTTTTTGCATTTTTTTCAATATTAGGATCAGTTGTATAAACACCTTCTACATCAGTATATATGTCACATCTTTCAGCTTCTACTGCTGAAGCAATAGCAACTGCAGTTGTGTCTGACCCCCCTCTTCCAAGTGATGTAATATTTCCATTTACATTAATTCCTTGAAAGCCAGCTAATACAATTACGTCGTTGTTTTCAAAAAATTTATTTATTCTTTTGTTGTCAATTTTAAGAATTTTCGCTTTTTCATGATTATCATCTGTAATTATAGGTACTTGCCAGCCTAGAAGAGGTAATGAATTTATTCCTTCTTTCTTTAAAGCTATTGATAATAATCCTATAGATACTTGTTCACCTGAAGTTAAGACTAAATCACTTTCAATAGAATTTTGAGATTTAAAATCATCAAGATATTTTTGTAATTTATCAGTTTCACCAGCCATCGCTGATAAAACTACAATAATTTTATTTTTTTTAACTTCTTTAGAAACTATTTTTACTATATTTTTTATCTTATCAGTATCAGCAACTGATGTACCACCAAATTTCATTACAATAGTATTCATAGATATATATTTAAATCTATTTGGGTATTATTATTATTAGTGTAAAACACAAGGTTTAACATGAGATTTAAATCAAAAAAAAGCGAATTTGATCATTTTTCTAGACTAGCTGGTGAGTGGTGGGAAAAAAATGGAAAGTTTAAAGTTTTACATGATATTCAGCCAATTAGAATCAAATATATACAGAATGTAATTAATAAAAAAAAACTAGATAAAATAAAAATTTTAGATGTTGGTTGTGGAGGTGGATTAATATCGGAAGGTATGTCTAAATTGGGAGCGAAAGTAACTGGAATAGATTTTGTAGAAGAAAATATTAATGCAGCCAAACTTCATTCCTCTGAAAATAACTTAAATATAAATTACATGGTAAAAGATTTTGAAAAAGAACATATAAAATCTAAATTTGATATAATTGTAATTTTTGAAGTCTTAGAACATCTTGATGATTGGGAATCTTTTTTAAAAAAAATAAAATTAAATTTGAAACCAAATGGTGCATTAATTATATCAACTATAAATAAAAATTTAATTTCAAAATTTTTTGCAATAGATTTAGCGGAAAACTTACTAAATTGGATACCAAAAAATACACACAACTATCATAAATTTATAAAACCAGAAGAACTAGAGTTTTTTTTATCTAATAATAATTTTAAAAAAATAAAAATTAAGGGTATGGTTTATGATCCTTTTAAATCATCATGGAAACTAAATGATAATTCAAAAATAAATTATTTTTGTAGCTGTTTTAATAGTTAATTAGTTTTTTTGTTTGACTGAAATGGAAGTGGTGTAACACTTATATCTTCATCTAACAATTCTTTAGTCTGTTCAATTGTTGCTTCTCCATATATAGGTCTATCTTTTGTTTCTCCATATTTAATTTTTTTTGCTTCTTCAGTAAATTTATCACCAACATAATCAAAGTTTTCTTCAACAATTTTTTTTATTTTGTTAATATTACTAGCCATAGTTTTTTTATTTTTAATTTTTTTTGAATTACTTTTTTTTCCTATATTTGGTGCAACAAGTGTTTTTTTAATATTTGTACTTTCACAATTAGGGCAATTAATTGCTTTATTTTTTTTTTGGCTATTAAACGATGCTGTATTATCAAACCAGCCTTCAAATTGATATTCGCATTCGGAACAAATTAAATTAAAAACAATCACTTCTTTAATATTATATCATTTTTTATTATTTCAATATTTCATCCATATCTTTATTCTGAATTTCAATTAAAAGTGTATTTTTATTAGACTTGCTGTTAATAATAGTACCCTTAGGCAAAGAAATTCCAGTATTTTTGTATAAAAGTAAGCTAATGAATTTTTTTTCATCTTTATATATATCAAAATTAGAAGTTTCATTAAAAGAAAAAAACAAAGAATCATTATCAATTTTTTTTTTGTTAACTGAAATGGAGTTAATATAATAATTTACTATAATATTAAAATTTCTTACTTTTTCTTCTGTTTTTTTTTCAAAATCAATTATGTTATTTAGTGGAAATTTTTGTTTATTTAATAATATTAATAACTTTTCAGCTAGACTAATTTTTAATAATTCTAAAAAATTTAATCCTTTGATCTTCTCATTTATTGAAATTGCTTCTTTAATTACAATATCACATATATTTTTTGTAAGTCTTTCCATTAATAGTTTATATATATCTTAATGATTAATAAAAAGTATCTTAAAAACTTAAGATGTAAAGAAATCAATAACAAAAATGACTTTATTTATGATTTATACAGTGAAAGAATAGTTGACTCTTTAGAAATCATAAGTCTTAATTTTAAGAATATATTAATTTTAGGTGATCATGGAACTAATATTTATAAATATATTCTTAAAAGATATAAAGATTCTTTAATTACTATTTGTGATTTTAAAAAAATAAATCCCAAATATAATAAATTTGATAATTTTACAGACAATAATATAAATTTAGATTTATGGAAAAACGAACCAAAAAACTATAATTTAATAATTAGTAATTTTTTCTTAAATTTTACTGATGATATTTCATTCGTTCTAAACAAAATAATTACATCACTAATTCCAAATGGTTTTTTTATTGCTACATTACCTGCCCAAAAAAATTTTAATGAATTAAAATCTGCTATGATAAAAACTGATATTGAACTTTACGGTGGAGCCTATAATAGATTTAACAAAGTAATAGAATTGCCTCAAATAATAGAACTTTTAAAAAAAAATCATTTTAAAATACCCTTGGTTAATTTAGAAGAAATTAATTTAGAATATAAAAACTTTCATAAATTACTTTTAGACATCCGCTCAATGAATTCATCTTATTATTATAAAGATAAAAAAAAAAATTTTGAAAAAAAACAATATTTCGAATTATTGAAAAAAAATTATAAAGTTAACAATGATAATAATTTTGTTCTTACCACAAACTTTTATATTATTTCTGGTTGGAAAAATCATCATTCTCAACAAAAACCTTTAAAACCAGGTGAAGCAAAAAATAATTTAAAAAATTTTTTTTAATAGTTAAGATCTATAATCAGCATTAATTTTAATATACTGATTATTTAAATCATTCCCATAAACAATACTTGATGAGTTTCCTAGATTAAGACTAACTTCAATCTTTATAATTTTATTTTTCATATATTTATCAATTTTAGAAAAATTTAATTTTTTATTTTTTTTTCCATTACTAGCTAGTAGAAAGTTACCTAATTTTATTGATATTTTGTCTTGTATTATTTTTTCTTTTGTTTTTCCAATTGCCATAATTATACGACCCCAGTTTGCATCTTCGCCAGCAATAGCAGTTTTTACAAGTGGAGAATTTGCAATAGAAAATGCAATTTTTTTTGCTTGTTTTATTGTTTTTCCTTTTATTACTTTTATTTTAATTAATTTTTTTATACCTTCTCCATCAGATATAATCTTTAAGGATAATTCCTTCATAACTTTATTTAAAACTTTAGAGATTTTATTATAATTAGAGTTTACATTTATTTTTTTTAGTGGATTTGAAAAAAGCATTAAAGTATCACTTGTAGAGGTATCACTATCAACAGAAATAGAATTAAAAGTTTCATCCAGATTGTCAGACAAAAGTCTTTTCAATATTTTTTTTGTTATTTCGCAATCAATAAATATATACGAAAGCATAGTTCCCATATTAGGAAAAATCATACCGGAACCTTTAGCAAAACCATATACTTTAATATTTTGATTATCTATTTTAACATTATGAACTGCAGTTTTAATAAAAGTGTCAGTTGTACCAATAGCTCTTGCGGCATCAATAAGCATTTTTTTATTTGAATTGTTTATTAATTTTATTTTTTTACAAATTAAATTTGGATCAAGTTGTTCACCTATTACTCCTGTAGATGAAACCAATATATCTTTTGTTGAACAAGATATTATTTTTGCAAGTTGATTGGTGTAAGTATTTATATTTTTTACTCCTATATAACCCGTATGTGCGTTAGCATTACCTGAATTTACTATCAACGCTCTACAGCTACCTTTATTATTTTTTTTATCCCAAATAATAGGAGCTGATGGAGTAGATGTAAGGGAATACTTACAAGCAACATTAATAATTTCATCAAATACAATAATCAAAAGATCATCATTTTTCTTTTTGAAACCTGATTTGAATGTAAATATTTTAAATCCTTTTGGATTTAAATCCTTATAAAGTTTAGGGGCAAAAGGGGATTTTGAATTTTTGTACAAGCTATCATTAGCCCTAAGATTTAAATCCTTTCTAGCGTTCTTGAATTTCATATGATAACAGCCACATATCATAATATGCTTAATATAGTTAACAAATTATTTGGTAGTTTAGGTTCAAGTAATCTAAAAAAATATGAAAAAATAGTAAAAATCATTAATGATTATGAAGTTAAAATCTCTAAATTAAGTGATGAAGAACTTCAAAAAAAAACTGAATATTTTAAAATAAAATTTCAAAAACAAAAAAACTCAATTGAAGAAATTTTGCCAGAAGCTTTCGCTGTCGTTAGAGAAACAGCTAAAAGAACTCTAAATATGAGACATTTTGATGTTCAGCTAATTGGTGGTATTGTTCTTCATGAGGGAAAAATTGCTGAAATGAAAACCGGTGAAGGTAAAACTCTTGCTGCAACTTTACCAGCATATTTAAATGTTATTGGTGGTAAATCTGTTCATATAGTTACTGTAAATGATTATCTGGCTAAAAGAGATTCTGAATGGATGGGTCAAATTTATAAGTTTCTTAATATAAGTGTTGGTTGTGTAAATTCTCAAACAAATCATGAGGACAGACCAAAAGAATATGAATGCGATATTATTTATGCAACTAATAATGAAATAGGATTTGATTATTTAAGAGATAATTTAAAAGGCGACTATGAGAGTCTTTGTTTTAAAAAAGATGCATTTGCAATCGTAGATGAAGTTGATAGTATTTTAATTGATGAAGCAAGAACACCATTGGTTATATCTGCTGAGGCATCTTCATCTATAGAATTATTCCCTAAAATAAACAAAATTATAAAACTTTTTAAGGAGTCTGATTACGAATTAAATGAAGAAAGTAAAAGTATTCTTTTAACAAATGATGGAATGGAATTTGCTGAAAAATTACTATTAGAAAATAATCTGATTAAAAGTGGAACTCTACAAGATCTTGATAATATGTCTTTAAATCATAATATAATTCAAGGATTAAGAGCTCATAAATTATTTCTTAAAGATAAAGATTATATAATTAAAGATAAACAGATTGTAATTATTGATGAATTAAGTGGTAGACCTATGGAAGGACGAAGATACGGAGATGGTTTACATCAAGCTATCGAGGCAAAAGAAAATCTTGTTATTCAAAAAGAAAATCAAACAATTTCTTCCGTAACATACCAAAATTTTTTTAGATCATATAGTAAATTAAGTGGAATGACGGGAACGGCTTTAACAGAGGCAAATGAGTTTGAAGGAATTTATAATTTGGGAGTAGTTTCTATCCCTCCAAATTTAAATGTTAATAGAATTGATCAAAATGATCAAATTTATATAACTAAAAAAGAAAAGTATGATGCAGTAATTAAACTAGTTAAAGAACGTAATCAAAAAAAACAACCTATCCTAATAGGAACAACCTCAGTTGAAAATTCTGAACTAATTTCAAAATTTCTTAAAAATGAAAATATTAATCATTTTATTCTTAATGCTAAACATCATGAGCAAGAGGCTGAAATAATTGAAAAAGCAGGAATACCAGGAAATGTAACAATCTCGACTAACATGGCAGGTAGGGGGACTGATATAAAATTAGGTAATGATGATAATGATTTAAAGAAAAAGGCAATAGACTCTGGGGGTTTATTAGTAATTGGTACTGAAAGACATGAAAGTAGAAGAATTGATAATCAACTAAGAGGTAGATCTGGGCGCCAAGGTGATATTGGAGAAAGTGTTTTTTTTCTATCTTTAGAAGATGATTTAATGAGAATATTTGGTTCGAAAACGCTAGAAAATGTTTTAGGAAAATTAGGTTTAAAAGAAGGAGAAGCAATTACCCATTCATTAATTACAAAATCTCTTGAAAGGGCTCAACAAAAAGTTGAGGCTCATAATTATGATATTAGAAAACAAATATTAAAATTTGATGATATTTTGAATGATCAGAGAAAAATAATTTATCAAAATAGAAGAGAAATTTTAACTACTGAAGACCAATCAAAAATTATTCAAGATATGATAGACGATTATGTTAATGATGCTATTAATGAATGTATACCTCCAAAAAAATACTCACATGAGTGGGATGCAAAACTTTTAAAAGAAAAACTTGAAGATACCTTCAACTTTAATTTTCCAATTAATGATTGGTTTGATGAGGAAGGTATTGATGAAGAGGAAATTATAAAAAGAATTAAAGATCAAGTAGAACAAAAATTAAAAGACAAAAAACAAAAATATTCTGAAGATTTATTTGAATTTGCTGAAAAAAGAGTAATGCTATTTCAAATAGATAAAGATTGGAGAGAACATTTAGCAGCAATGGATATGTTACGTGGAAGTGTAAATTTACGAGCTATGGGAGGAAAAGATCCATTCTTTGAATATAAGAGAGAATCATTTAACTATTTTGATGAAATGTTATCTAATCAAAATCAAAGAGTTCTTAAAACTCTTTTTGGAATAGAATTAATAAATAATTCACAAAAAAATGTTAATCAAGAAAAAGAAAAACAACCTAACAGAATTATTGCAAAAAAAATTGGAAGAAATGACCCCTGCCCTTGTGGTTCGGGAAAAAAATATAAAATTTGTCATGGAGCCTAAATATTAGATGTAATATTAAGAAATTTTTCATTTCTATTTTTTCTTTTTAGTTCCCCATTTATTGAATTTAAACTTTCTAGAGTTTCTAATATATTTTTTTCAAGGATTTTTGCTTGTTCTTTTGGGAATCTATGAGCGCCTCCTGGAACTTCTTTAACCACAGAATCTATAATCTTATTATTTAAGCAATCTTGAGCAGTTAACTTTAAATTTTCTGCAGCTTTTCTAGAATATTCATTACTTCTCCAAAGTATAGAAGAACAACCTTCGGGAGAAATTACTGAGTATATAGAGTGCTCAAGCATCAGAACTTTATCAGCAGTGGCTAATGCAATTGCGCCTCCAGAACCCCCTTCTCCAATTATTATTGAAATAATTGTTGAATTAATTTTGAGAGAAGTAAGTATAGATGAGGCTATTGATTCAGATTGACCTCTTTCTTCAGCTTCTTTGCCAGGAAAGGCTCCAGCTGTATCAACAAATGTGATGACAGGAAGATCAAATTTATCTGCAAGCATCATTAATCGTTGAGCCTTCCTATATCCTTCAGGCTTAGCCATTCCAAAATTATGTTTTATTCTTGAATCCATAGTATTGCCTTTTTCTGTACCAATAATAATTACAGAATGACCATCTATTTCTCCTAGACAACCTACAATTGCACTATCATCTGCAAATTTTTTATCACCATGCAAGTAAACAATATTTTTAAATATTAAATTAATATAATCGATTGAGTGTGGTCTATCAGCATGTCTAGAGACTTGAACTTTTTCCCAAGCAGATAGATTAGAGTATGTTTTAATTAATAATTTTTTTTTTTGATCTAATAATTTTTCTCTTATAACTTCATAATTATTATTGTTATTTTTTAATTCATTTATTTTATTATCTAATTTTTCAATCTCAGTCTCAAAGTCTAAATATTTATTCATTAAAATATTTCTATAGCACTCAAAATTTCTAAGATAATTGGTTTAATTAATAATCCTTGATCATAATTATTATAAGAATTTAAAACTAGAGTTAGATGTTCGGGATGAAGCTCTTGCCAATTTTTATTATTCATAGAAATTAATCCCAGCAAAAATAATGATAAATCATTTTGCTCTTTCATATTATTTTTAATATCATTTATTAAAAAATAAGAAGGCATTAACCTGTTATCAGTTATATTATCATAAGAAACTGTTAAATTGGATTCCTCTTTAATATTTAAAAAATTTTTCAAAATTTGCATTGTCTCAAGAGTATTTTGATTATTAATTGAATTTATTTTTTGACCATTGTTTGAAAGATAATTAATAATATTAGTCAAATCATCTGTGTCATTTAAAGCTATTAAAAATCTAGCATAATCTATTTGATCTTTACTTGTATTTGAGCTTTCAGAAAGATCTATCCATTTAGAGGCTTCTACATAGTTTTTATTAGATATATGAGCTATTGCAATTTCCATACCATATTTTGAATTTTCAATAGTTGGAGTAAATGTTTCAATAATATTTTTAGTAATTGCATATGCAATGAATTCTAATCCTGAATTTTTAGCAAATTTCCAATAATCTAAAATTACGTTCAATCTTTCATCAGGAAAAATTTGAATATTTGCAAGTTGATAATAGAAAGCCATTATAAGTTCATCATTATTTAATGAAGATATAGTTTGATCTGGCTTATTGAAATCTTTGGAATTAAAATCAACTGATTGATAAAGTGCGGACAAACTATCAATTGATATTACTTCATCAATGAAAGCTTTATTAGCTGCTTTTATTCTAATATTGATTTGTGTTGATTCACTTAAAATAACAGGAATTGTCAAATTCAGGGGGTCTATACTAATAAAATCTTCGTACAAAGGTAATTCATTGATCCTTAACATTGCGCTATATAAAAATACAAGTTCTTTAGAATTAATAGATGATAATGCCTTAAAGGCTTCAGTATTATTTTCAATAATCATATAATTAAATAAATCTTGAAAATTTTTGTCAATATCACTTTCGTTTTCTAGAAGTAAAGAATTTAAAAGTTTAGCTTCTGCAAATTTATTTTCTAAAGTTAAACAAAAAATATCTGTTTTTTCTAATAAATATTTTGGGAGCATTATTGATTGATCTAAAAGTAGAGTTTTAAGCTCACATACTTCTGTAAGTTTAAAAGTAGAAAATAAATAATTTAATTCTATAAGCTTAAAATAAGCCAAATGTTCTTTATTTGTTATAGAAGATGAATCTATATTTTTTATTAATTTATAAGCATTTCCAATTTCACCAATTTCATATAGTTTTTTTATAATAAAGTATATTTTATCATTAGTAATATTTTCACTATCCAATTGAGGGTTAGATAAAATTTTTATAAACTCCCTATTTAAAGTTCTAGATTTAATGTTTGATATACTAGCAAAATGTGTATTAATTATTTTTTCGTTTATATCAAAAAGATTTTCTGATTTTAATATATCAACAACTTCTGAATTTTCTAATTTAATATCATCATTTTCTAAATCATTATTTTCATTATTTGAGTCTTCAGCAGTTGAATTTTCAATATCTGAAGATGTATCATCTGAAGATTCTTCAGAAATATAAACATCATTTAATTCGTTACTTTCTGATGTTGTAGAAGATTCTAAAACAAGTTGATCTAAACTCTTATTCTTATGTATTTCAATAATTTCAACTTCATTAGCTTTAACAGAGCCTGTAAAAAAAAGGAAAAAGATCAGAAAAAGCTTTAAATACATCATTTAATATCCAAATAATAAGTTTCAACTATAGTTTTGCTAGGAGATGGTATATTAATAAAATACATTGATAAAAAAAAGAGCATAAGGATTGCAAATAAAAATAAGGTAATATAAGTAGTTTTCATATATATAAATTAAGTATGCCTAATATAGGAATTAGTTAGTTTTTTAAATTGTTTCTTTCTGGAATTAAATTTTGTCAATAATAAGATAAATTACTCAAAACAAAATGTTTTTAATACCACTTAATAAAATAAATCTCACATTTTGTGGTATGATGGGATCTGGGAAGTCAATAATAGCTAGAAAGGTTGCTAAAATAATAGACTTTAAACATATTGATACAGACAAATTAATTGAAGAAAAAATGGGAAAATCAATTAGTAAGATTTTTGAAAATGAAGGGGAAAAACGATTTAGAGAAATTGAAGAAGAAGTAATTAGCAAAATTCTTAACAAAAAAAATTTTGTTATTTCATTAGGTGGAGGATCATTAATAAATAAAAAAATAAGAAATATTATTAAAAAAAATTCTTTTAACATTTATTTAGATGTTAGTATTAAAAAATTAATAAATAGATTATCCTCTTCACAAAATAGACCGTTAATTAAAAATACTAATTTAAAAAGCAAATTAATAGAAATATATGAGAAAAGAAAATCTTTTTATAATCAAGCAGACTTAATCATTAATAATGAAAATAATTTGTCAAAAACAATTAACGATTTAAAAAAAAAATTAAAAATTAATGAAAAAAACAATTAAAATTAGTACTAAGGAACAAAATTACTCAATAGAAATTGAAAATAATTCTATTATTAAAAAATTAGAAAAAATTACTTCTAATCAAAAAAATACAATATTTTTAGTTGATAAAAAAGTACTAAAAATTTTTAAAAAATTTCGAAGTTATAAAAAGTTTAATTATATTTCTTTAAATTGCTCAGAACAAATAAAAAGTTTTAAAGTTTATGAAAATATCACTCAAAAAATATTAAAAATGGGTATCGATAGAAATTCGCAAATTATAGCAATTGGTGGTGGTACTTTAGGTGACCTTAGTGGCTTTATTGCAAGTACAATTATGAGAGGTATAGACCTAATATTAATTCCAACAACGCTATTGTCACAAGTTGATAGTTCAATTGGAGGTAAAAATGGAATTAATACTCATTATGGTAAAAATCTTGTAGGAACATTTTATCAACCTAAATTAGTTATAATTGATCCTTCTGTTTTAAAAAGTCTACCATTAAGAGAAATAAGATCTGGATATTCTGAGATTATAAAACATAGCATTATTAATGATGGAAAATTTTTTAATTGGTTAGAAAAAAACTCAAAATTAATTTTTGATTTAAAACCAAAAATTTTAATAGAAGCAATTTATAAAAGTATTAATATAAAGAAAAAATTTATTTTAAATGATGAAAAAGAAAAATTGCAAAATAAATATTCTAGATCTATATTAAATTTTGGTCATACCTTTGGTCATGCATTGGAAACTTACTATAATTATAATAAAAAATTAACCCATGGTGAGGCTATATCAATAGGAATGAGTATTGCTGCGAAAATTTCTACTAAATTGAATTATTTATCATTCAAAAATTATGAAAAAATAATTAATCATTTTAATAAAAACAAATTACCAACATTTGATAAAAATATGTATAATAAAAGCATATTTTTGATTATTAAAAAAGATAAAAAAAATTTTAATGGTTTAATTAATTTTGTACTAATTAATAAAATTGGTAACGCTTTTTTAATCAATAGGCTTAATCTAGAAGATATTAAAAAAATAATTAAATAAATATTAATGTCATTAATCACCTTATTTCTAATAGTTTTTCTTTTCATACTTATAATTATTTCAGGTTTTCTTTCTGGATCTGAAACAGCTTTAACTGCAACTTCTAAACCTCGAATACTTTTTAAATATAAAAAAGGAGATAAAAGAGCTAATTATGTAATAAAAATTCTTGATAATTTAGATAATGTTATTTCTTCTTTATTACTTTCAAACAACCTAGTTAATATTCTAGCATCATCTTTAGCTACAGCTGTTCTATATGATTTATTTGGTTTAAGTGGCATATTTTATGCAACAACATTAATGACCGTAATAATTGTTATTTTTGCCGAAATTTTACCAAAAACTTATTCTTTAAATAAACCAACGAGAACTTCATTACAAATTGCTCCAGTAATTTACTACTTAAGTAAGATACTTTATCCAATAATATTTGTAATTAATTTGATTGTTAAAAAAATATTTATAAAAAATGTAATAAAAGATACTAAATTTAAAGATCTGCAGTCAGAAGAAGAACTTCAGGGAGTAATTGATATGTATAAAACTTCTAACCCAGATTCAGAACATGAAAAGGATATGCTTCAGAGTATCTTGATGTTAAATGATACTACTGTAGAAGAAGTTTTTACACATAGAAAAAATATTTATTCTATTAATAGTTCTTTGGATATTTCAGAAATAATCAAAAGAATCAACTTGTCTAGATTTACTAGAATACCTTTCTGGAAAGAAAATCCAGAAAATATAATTGGCCTTTTAAATGTTAGAACATTAAATGTTGATTTAACTAATCAAGAAAGATCAAAAGAAATTATTTTTGAAAAGATATCAAAGCCATGGTTTATACCAGAGACAACTAACTTACTAGAACAACTAGTAGCTTTTAAAAAAAGAAAAGAGCATATTGCTTTTGTAGTAGATGAGTATGGCGAACTATTAGGTTTAATAACACTTGAAGATATTATAGAAGAGATAGTAGGAGAAATAGTTGATGAAATAGATTTACCCGATGATGAATTTACAAAGAATAAAGATGGAGTAATAATTACAAATGGTGAAAAAAATTTACGAGATTTATATAAAAATTTTGATCTAGACTATCCTGTAAGTGAAGCGTCAACAATATCTGGTCATATTTTAGATATTGCTAAAAAAATACCTTTATTTGGAGAAAGTGTAAGTGATGATTACTTTATTTATAAAATATTATCACACTCAAGAAAACAAATATCAAAAATTGAAATTAAGCGTATTAATTAATTTTAATCTCTAATGAATGTAACCCTTTATCAAATTCATCTTTAAGTAAAGAATTAATCATTTTGTGTATTTCTAATCTATTAATTTTATTTTTAGTTTTTTTTTTAAGTAATATAGCTATATGAGTTTCAAATAACCCATTAAAGTTATTATGACCTTTATGTAAATGGGAATTATCAATAACATTAATACTAAAATTAGTTAAATTTTTTTGTAAAATATTTCCTATTCTTTTTGTACGATTCATTTTTTTAAATTATATATTAATTAATGAATAAATTTAAATTTGATATTAAAAAAAATGATTTATCTTGGGAGAAATCTACCTTTAAAAAATGTGACTATCTAAATTGTGTCAAAAAAGGAGAATTTAGGGCACCAAAGTCAAGATTATTGCTTAAAGATTACTATTATTTTTGTATGGATCATATTAAGGAATACAATAAATCTTGGGATTTTTATAAGGGTATGTCAGTTGATCAAATTGAAAAATCAATGAGAAGTGATGCAGTTTGGGATAGACCTTCATGGCCTTTAAAAGGAAATTTAAAAAATACTTATGAAGAATTATATGATTATACAGATGACTTTATAAAAGCAAATGATGATAAAATTAATGAAAATTACTTTAAAAACAAATTAATTGATGAAACTTTAACATTTGATGAAAATCAAGCTATTAAGAGGCTAGAGCTAAAAATGCCAATCTCATTAGAAAAAGTGAAAAAAAAATACAAAAAGTTAGTGAAAATCTTTCATCCTGATGTAAATGGAAATAATAAAAAAGCTGAAGAAAAATTTAAACAAATAAATGAGTCTTATACACTGCTGTTAAAAAAATTTGTAAAGAATGATGGAAAATAAAATTAAAAAAAAAATAAATACAAATGATATTTTTGGAGTGTCTTGTAATTTTGATGTTTTTGCTTTTGAAGACAGAAATGAACATGTTCCAGAAATTGATGACACATATTGTTTTGACCCAGAGACGACAGTTGCAATTCTTGCAGGTTTTTCAAATAATAGAAGAGTACTTATTCAGGGTTATCATGGAACTGGAAAATCAACTCATATTGAACAAGTAGCAGCTCGCTTAAATTGGCCTTGTGTAAGAGTTAATTTAGATAGTCACATAAGTAGAATAGATTTATTAGGAAAAGATGTAATTGTATTAAAAGATGGAAAGCAAATAACAGAATTTCAAGATGGTATTTTGCCATGGGCATATTCAAATCCAGTTGCTTTAGTGTTTGATGAATATGATGCTGGTAGACCAGACGTTATGTTTGTAATTCAGCGTATTTTAGAAACTGATGGTAAATTAACATTACTTGATCAATCAAGAGTCTTAAAACCAAATAAATATTTTAGACTATTTGCAACGGCAAATACTGTTGGTCTTGGTGATACTTCAGGACTATATCATGGAACCCAGCAAATAAATCAAGGTCAAATGGACAGATGGAATATTGTAACAATACTAAATTATCTTACTAATAATGAAGAAGAAAAGATTATTTTAAGTAAAATTAAAAAATTAAATAATAAGAATGGAAAAGATATAATAAAATCAATGGTTGCTACAGCAGATTTAACAAGATCAGGATTTATCAATGGTGATATTTCAACTGTAATGAGTCCCAGAACTGTTCTAACATGGGCTGAAAATTATTTAATGTTAAATGATGTTGAATATGCATTTAAACTTTCGTTTTTAAACAGATGTGATGAATTAGAAAGACCTATCATTGAAGAATATTTTCAAAGATCATTTGGTATAGATATTTCTGATGCAAAGGTAGCGAATGTTAAAGAATCATGAGATTATTGAAGAATTTAAAAAATCTCTAACAGCAACTACAAAATCAATTAGTAAAAATGAAAAAATAGAAATAAATTTTATAAAAGAGAATCCTTCAATTGATGGTAATTTAATAAATCTTTCTGAACCTAATCTCGAGAGTATAAAAAAAAACTTAACTTATCTTAGGGCTGAAGCTGATAGTTTAGCTCTAGTATTTAGATTTCATTCAAAGG
Source organism: uncultured Alphaproteobacteria bacterium (assembly GCA_902586695.1). Lineage (GTDB taxonomy): Bacteria > Pseudomonadota > Alphaproteobacteria > HIMB59 > CACPNW01. The sequence goes on from CACIIL010000006.1 coordinate 21,609, forward strand.
AAATACACCAAAATTTAATTAATAATAATGAAATAAACAATGAAATTTTGAATGGGGTAGAACAATCAAGAATTGAAGCAAAAGGATCAGTTTCATTTAAAGGTATTAAATCAAATATTTCTAAAAAGCATTTATTAGATCTTAAAAAAAAAACTATAAATCAAGAACATAAAATTCCAAATGCTTTTAAATATGTTGCTTATGAAAAATTTCTTGATGTTGATTTTGGTGAATTTAATGAAAGTAATAGAAAGATAATTAAAGAAAAACTAGGAAAAGATTACGAAAAAATTTTTAGTGATTTAAGAGAAAGTATTAATGATCAAAAAATTTTTGGTTCAAAAATAAAAAAATATTTAGAGGATTATGGTTTTATTGAAAATAATGAAAATGCAAAAACTTCAGATGATATAAATCAAGAAAATGAATTAAATAATGAAGAAAATCAAAATAATGAAGACAGCAATCAAAACAATGATAAAAAAAATCCAAGTAAAATAGAATCTGAAACTACAGAAGTAGATTTAAAACAATCTGTTTCGATGGAAGAAAGTGATGAAATTGGTGATGATTCTGCCGATAGTGATATAGAATATTTTCCTAAAATGGCATTAAACAATATTCAAGATCAATATAAAATTTATACAAAAGATTTTGATGAAATTATTAATGCAAATGAACTTTGTGATCAAAAAGAATTACAAAAATTACGTTCCAATTTAGATAAGCAAGTATTTTCTTTTCTGCCATTAATAACAAAAATTGCTAATAGACTTCAACGTAAACTACTTGCACAACAAAATAGAAATTGGAACTTTAATATGGAAGAAGGTTATTTGGATACATCAAGACTTTCAAGAATAATTGCCAACCCTCAAAATAAATTAACTTACAAAAAAGAAAAGGAAGTTGAATTTAAAGATACAGTAGTATCTCTTTTAATTGATAATTCTGGATCAATGAGAGGTAGGCCAATTACAGTTGCTGCATTGTGCGGTGATATTTTATCAAAAACACTTGAGAGATGTCTAATTAAAACTGAAATACTTGGATTCACTACTAAGGCTTGGAAAGGAGGAGAATCAAGAGAAAAATGGATTAAAAATGGTAAACCATCAAAACCAGGCAGATTAAATGATTTAAGACATATAATTTATAAGTCAGCAGATTCACCATCAAGAAGATCAAAACAAAATTTAGGACTCCTTTTAAGAGAAGGTATCTTAAAAGAAAATATAGATGGAGAAGCATTAAATTGGGCTAATAATAGATTAAAAATCCGACATGAAAAAAGAAAGATACTTATAGTTATAAGTGATGGTGCGCCAGTAGATGATTCAACTTTATCAGTAAATCCTGGTAATTATCTTGAAAAAAATTTAAGAGAAACAATCAATCATATTCAAGATAAAGGAGAAGTTGAATTAATTGCAATTGGAATTGGTCATGATGTATCAAGATATTATTCAAAAGCAGTAACTATTATGGATGTAGATCAGTTAGGTGAGGTACTACTAAATGAGTTATCTGAAATATTTAATATTAACTAAACCATTCCTTTTCAGCCTCTTCAAGATTATCATTCTCAATAGAATCTCTAATAATGCTCATTAAATTATTCATAAAAAAAATATTGTGAGATGTAATAAGGTTAAGACTTAGTAATTCACGAGATTTAAATAAATGATGAATGTATGCTAAAGAATAATTTCTACATGTTGAACAGTAGCAATTTTTATCAATTGGTGATAAATCATTTGAAAAACGTATATTTTTGATATTTAACTTACCTTTTTTTCCTTTAACTAGGGCTGTTCCATGTCTTGCTAATCTAGTTGGACTTACACAGTCAAATGTATCAATGCCGCTCTTAACTAAATTCCAAATATCATTTGGATCACCAATTCCAAGAAGATGCAAAGGATGTTTATTGCCTAATTTTGGAGCTGTAAAATTTACAACTTTATACATTTCTTCTTTCGAAGATCCTAAACTTCCTCCTATAGCTATACCAAAAGCATCAATTTTATTTAAATTAAATTCAATACTTTCTTCACGAAGTTCCTCATAAATTCCTCCTTGAACTATACCATATAATTTTTGTTCACCTGCTGAACCAAAACCTGACTTAAATTCTATATTTGTATTTAAACGATTAAAAGATCTTATTGCCCATCTATGACTTCTTTTCATAGAACTATTTGTATAAGCTTTATCAACATGAAAAGGAGTACATTCATCAAAAACAAGTATTAAATCTGCTCCAAGATTTCTTTGAATTTGAATTGATTTTTCTGGTGATAATAGTTTTATTGAACCGTCTAAATATGATTTAAATAAACTTCCTTCTTCATTAATACTTAACAAACTTTTGTTTTTTTTATTATTTGACCTACCTTTAATTTCATCAGCTACGGATCCGTGACCCAAAGAAAAAATTTGAAAACCTCCGCTGTCTGTAAGCATAGGACCATCCCAATTCATAAATTTATGTAATCCACCATGGTTTGCAATTAATTCACTACCTGGCTGAAGCATCAAATGATAAGTATTTGAAAGTATTATTTGAGTATTATTTTTTTTAGCTTCTATAGTTGAAAATGATTTAAGAGATGCTTTTGTTGCACAAAAAATAAATGCGGGTGTATTAATTTTTCCATGCGGTGTAAGTATTTCTCCTGTTCTTGCTTTATTTTTTTTACAAAATTTTTTTACTTTCCAGCCAAATGTTTTCATTTTTTATGAATAAATAATTTAGATAAATAAATAAAAGGAGTATCAACAAGGGCAATAAAAATTCTTAAAATATAAGTACCAAAAATATAAATCATAATTACATTATAAAATGTTTCAGGATTTGGATTTAAAATTATCCACGCAAGCAAACTAAATATAGTATTATCAACTAAAGAAGATAAAATTGTTGAAAGATTATTTCTAAGCCATAAAAACCTGCTTGAAGTATAATTTTTAATAATTGAATAAATCCAAACATCAAAATACTGGCTTGCTAAATATGCAATCATACTAGCTATAAAGAATCTAGAAATTGGTGTAAAAATATTTTCTAAACTAGACTGAGCAAAATCATTTTCTGAAGGTTGAAAACCTATTGTTATCAACATAATAATTGTTATGAATAAGAAACTTGTAAAACCAATAATTACATTTTTTTTCGCTTTATCTTTACCAAAGTGTTCAGATAAAATATCAGTACAAAGAAAAGTTGAGGCAAATAAAATAGTTCCCAGAGCAACTGGTTCTGGTGAGTAAAAGAAATCTACTGTCTTTAATACTTGAATATTACCCGTAATTAATGCCAAAGCTGAATATATATAAATACCAATATATCCAAATAATTTTAAAAAAATTAAAATTGAAGAAAAACAAAAAATAAGCATTACAAGCCACAATACAAAAGTATTTAATGTACCCAAATATGTTGTTAAACTTATAAAAATATCCATTTAAGGATTAGTTATTTATATTAAGAATTGTTTTTTTTAATTTTTTTGCCTTTACTGGAAGTTTACTATTTGGAGTTGAGACTAAAAATTCATCTAGTCCTCCTTTTTTTTCAACTGTTCTAATTGTGCTTGCTGCAACTTTTAGTTGGACTTTTTGACCAAGTTTTTCACTTAAGAAAGTAACTTTTTGAAGATTAGGTAAAAATCTTCTTTTAGTTCTATTTTTTGCATGACTTACATTGTTTCCAGTTTGGAATGTTTTTCCTGTTAATTCACATTTCATGGACATAATGACAGGGGTAGTAAATATAAATGATAATTTGTCAAGCAAAGTTAAGTAGAAAAGTTGCTACATAAGAAAGTAGGTTTACTCTCCCATTTATTAGACTTTTCTATATTACTTAAACCTATCTGAAGACCTTCTTTAAATAATTCCTTATGTATTCCACTTGATATCAGAACACTATCAATTTCAAAATTATTAGCACCTAATATATCATGGTCTAATGAATCACCTATTGCAATAGTTCTAGATAAATTTAATTTACTAATTTTCTTTGTAGACTCAATATATATTTCTTTGTTTGGTTTGCCCAAAATTGTAACATGACCGCCCATGTTAATATATAAATCTGCTATAGTGCCCATACAAAAAACATTACTTGAATTATTTTTTTCTATAGTCACATAATCAGGATTAGCACAAAACATAATCAAATTTAAATCTAATGCTTTTTTCAAGATCGGTATATAATCTATAGGTTCAGTTTTCTCAAAAGGAGTACATGCAAGTATAAAGTTTGCTTCACTAATATTTGAAACAAAATTAAATTTATTTAAACCCATTCTAAAATCTAAACCATCCTCTTTTGAAGAATTATAAATATGAAAACAATTTTTTAATCCCTTTCCATAACTATCAATTGCACAAAACAATTCTTGCCAAATCATTTCACCACTAGTCATAACTTCTACAAAATGATTTTTATTAAAGCCTAAATCTTTAAGTTTATTAACTGAGTTTATTTTTCTTCTTGATGAATTAGAGATAATAATTAATTTCTTATTTTTTTGAATTAAAGTATTTATTGATTTAATAGCACATTCATAGCCTTTTTTTCCATCATGCATGACGCCCCATTGATCTAAGATAAAAGTATCATAAGAATCTATAATTTCAGAAATATTATTTATAATTTTTGTCATTAAGATGATCTTCCAACAACTTCGGAAATATTTCTATAACCTTCGGTTAATACAAGATTATTTAACTCTGTTAAAATTTCTTTAATTATTTTTGGTCCATTAAAAGTAAGCGCAGTATATAATTGAACTAAACAAGCTCCTGCTTTAATTTTTTCATAACATTCATAACCATTTGAAACACCTCCTACACCTATTAAAGGAATTTGACCATTAGTCAGAGAGTACATTTTTTTTAAAATGATAGTTGAATCTATAAAAATAGGTTTACCACTTAATCCGCCTAATTCATTTTTGTGATAAGAAATTAATGATTCAGGACGCTTAATACTTGAGTTAGAAATAATTAAACCATTAATGTTGTTTGCTAATGACATTAATGCAATGTCCCTTAATTGTTCATCATCAAGATCTGGAGAAATTTTTATAAATATAGGTTTATTATTTAATTGTTTTATTTCGGATTGTTTACTTTGTATTTTCTTTACTAAAGTTTCAATTCTACCACGTAATTGTAAATCTCTTAGTCCTGGAGTATTAGGGGATGAAATATTAATAGTTATATAATTCCCAAATTCACCAAGTTTTTCAATACAATATAAATAATCATCAATATCATTTTTAGTAGATTTATTTTTTCCAATATTTATTCCTACAACTCCATTAATTGCTTTATTTTCATAAAATGCTTTAAGATTTCTTAATATTTTTTCACTTCCTTTATTATTAAAACCTAAATGATTAATAACTGCTTCATCCTCTAACAATCTAAAAATTCTTGGTTTTTGATTACCTTTTTGTGGTCTAGGAGTTATTGTTCCAACTTCAACAAATCCAAAACCATAACGAATCATTGGTATTATAACTTCAGCATTTTTATCAAATCCAGCTGCAAGACCTAAAGGGTTTTTAAAATCTATTCCAAGAATATTTTGTTTTAATGTTGTGTATTCTTGATTTCTTTTAATACCTACAATAAAATTAGATTTTATAAGTTTAATTGTTAACTCATGTGCCATTTCAGGTGGAAGGAGCCTTAATAAATTAATCAACATCTTTATAATTTATAAAATTCAATTTTTTTTACAATTGTCTTAATAGTTTCCTTAATGCCAAATAATTTGATAAACGATCCTAAACGAGGTCCTTGTTTTTGACCCAATATTACTTGATATACAAGTTGAAAATAATCTTTTAAATTTTCAAATTTATGATTTTTTCCAACCTCATAAAGTAATGTCTGAATTTCTTCAGATGTGCTATTTTCGTTTACCTTAAAATTCAAAACAGCCAGTATTTCTTCAAAAAGAGCTATATTATCATTATCAATTTTCAAATATTTTTTGTTTGGTAAAACAAAATCATTATAATAATTAATTGCATGATCAATTAATTTATCAAATTCAGGATTATTAGAAGGATTAATACTTTTATCGTATTGATTAACAAAGCCCCAAATTATTTTTTTATCATCAGTATTACATATACTAACAAGATTGGTTAGAGAATTAAAGGTTATATCTGATTTAAATCCTTTTGGATTTCCTGAATGTATATGCCAAATTGGACTATCAAATTTTTTTTCTTTTTCAAGATTTTCATAATTATTATAGTAAGAAATATATTCATCTACTGTCTTTGGAATGACATCAAAAAAAAGTTTTTTTGCAGATTTAGGTTTTTGAAACATAAATAAAGATAAGCTTTCAGGGGAACCATAACGTAACCATTCATCAACACTAATTCCATTACCTACTGATTTTGATATTTTTTCACCATTTTCATCTAAAAACATTTCATAAATTAAGTTTACTGGAGGTTTTTTTCCTATGGCTCTACAAATCTTTGAAGCTAGGTCTACGCTTTCTGTAAGATCTTTTCCGCACATTTCATAATCTACATCCAATGACATCCATCTCATAGACCAATCAACCTTCCATTGTAATTTACAATTACCACCTGTAACTAAAACTTCTACTTTTCTTTGATTTGTAGGTTCTGTGTAAACAATTGTATTTTTATTTGGTCTATATTCTTCAATTTGTACTTGCAAAACATTACCAGTTTCTTGACTTATAGGTAAAAAAGGACTGTAAGTATTTTTTCTTTCTTTTCTTAATGTGGGTAAAATTATTTCAAGTATTTTTTGATAATTATGGAGAATTTCAATTATAATATTATCGAAGAATCCACTTTTGTATTTTTCAGTTGAGCTAACAAAATCATAATCAAAATTAAATTTATCCAAAAACGATCTCAATTTTGCATTATTATGATGACCAAAACTTTCATATTTTTCAAAAGGATCAGGAATTGAAGTTAGAGGTTTACCAATATTTTCAGCCAGCATTTTTTTATTTGGAACATTTTCAGGTACTTTTCTTAAACCATCCATATCATCTGAAAATGTATATAACTTAGTTGGACAATCGATTAGGGACATAAAAGCATTCCTAACCATAGTTGTTCTAACAACCTCACCAAAAGTTCCTATATGTGGCAAGCCTGATGGACCATAACCAGTTTCAAATAAAATATAACCTTTATTTGGAGTTTTAAAATTTAACAAACCACCATTTCTTTTAATTAATTGTTGCGCTTCTTTAAAAGGCCAAGATTTTAAATCAGTTTGAATTTGTTTATTTGTATTATTCATTATAGTTTGCTTTAATTCTTATTTTTTTACCCAATAACAATTTTAAAGAATTTATGAAATTATAAGTTTCTTGATTAAGTTTACTAAAAAAATCATTCTCAGTATTAATTACATCATTAATTATTTTTTTAACAATATTATTTCCCTCTTTTGTTAATTCTAATTTATTAGATCTGTTGTCATTTGGTGTCATTTTTTTAATTAGCTTCTTTTTATTCAATTTAGTTAATTTAGCACTTACAACTGATTTATCTATAAATGAGTGTTTTACTATATCAACTTGACTAATATTATTTGAAATATCAGATAAATTATAAATGGTTTCTAATATTAAGTATTCATTAAAGGAAATATTAAATTTATTTATTTTATTTCTAATTTTAGATTGCCACAGATTTGAAGTCTGCCAAATTAATAACCCTATTCTATTCTCATTAAGAGAAGTGTCTGCCATTTGTATACAAACTATTTGTATACAAACTTTTTTAATTTGTAAAGACAATTATTATAAATTTCTTGCTTATTCAGGCGCTAATTCCAATTCTAGACCATCAAGTTCTTCAGAAAGCTCAATTTGACAACTAAGCCTGGAGTTATTTTTAACATCAAATGCTTGATCTAACATAGACTCCTCTTCATCATCTTTTTGTTTAAGCTTATTAAGCCATTTATCACTAATATAAACATGACATGTAGCACATGCACAACATCCGCCACACGCAGCCTCTATATCAAGTCCTTTATCTCTAATCACTTCCATTAAAGTTGAGTTATTATCTGCCTCCAATATATGTTTGTTACCTTCTCGATCAATAATTGATATTTTCATGTAGAATTAAGTTTTTTATGGAGATCTTTAGATGAAGTTGTATATCGAAATACATTTTTTTTATCAGGAAAACAATATTTAAAACATTCTTGAGCCATTAATGCTGCTTCATGAAAGCCTGATAAAATTAATTTCAACTTACCTGGATATATATTGATATCACCGATAGCAAATATTGAAGGTTCTGAAGTTTCGAATTTTTCAGTATCTACTTTTATTAAATTTTTATCTAAATTTAATCCCCAATCTGCTATTGGACCTAGTTCCATTTTTAAACCAAAAAAAGGTAATAAAAAATCAACTTCATAATTTTTTGCTTCTTTATCATTTTTAACAATAACTTTTATTTTTTCATTTTTTAATTCTTCAATATTTTGTATCTGACCAATTGAAAAAATAATTTTCTTTTCTTTTTCTAATTTAAGCATTTTAGAAACTGAATCCGGAGCTGCTTTAAATTCTTTTCTTCTATGGATTAAAGTTACGTCCGCAATTTTTGATAATTCATTAGTCCAGTCTAAAGCAGAATCCCCACCACCAGCAATGAGTAATTTACCTCCTTTAAATTTAGATTTATCCCTTATTGAATAAAAAATATTTTTACCTTCTAAATGATCAATATTTTGTAATGGAATCTTTCGAGGAACAAAACTTCCAGCCCCTCCAGCTATTACCAAGCATTTTGACTGTATTTTTTTATTTATGCTTGTTTCAACAAGCCACTCATTTGTTTCAAGTTTAGTTATTTTTTGAACTTGTTGGTTTAAATGATAAACAGGTTTAAATGGTTTTGCTTGTGCTATCAGATCATTAGTAAGTTCTTGCCCTGTAATACTAATTCTTGATGGAATGTCATATATCGGCTTATCTGGATATAATTCAGCACATTGACCACCTGGTTTATCTAAATTATCAATAACATGGCAAGAAATATTCAATAAACCTAGTTCAAAAATTGCAAATAAACCTACAGGTCCAGCACCAATAATTATAACATCAGTTTTTTCATTCATGGTATTTAAATAACAAAATTTCTTACTATTTCTATATAATATATTAATTTTATGCAATTTACCGAGATAAAACAAAACTATTATGGCTCAGTTATGCTGTGGCTGATTTTATTAACAATTATGGTGTTTTTAATAATCATAATTGGTGGTTTAACAAGATTAACTGATTCAGGATTGTCAATGGTAGATTGGCAGCCATTACTTGGAACTATTCCACCTTTAAATTATAGTCAATGGATGGAGGTATTTGATAAATATAAATTAACTCCTGAATTTATTTACGTAAATAAAAATATGGAACTTGAAGAATTCAAATTTATTTTTTGGTGGGAATGGTTCCATAGATTTTTTGCAAGACTAATAGGGATTGTTTTTGTTTTTCCATTCATTTACTTTTTTTTAAAAAAATATCTAAACAAATTTTTTTATAAAAGATTTACAATCCTGTTTTGCCTAGGTTTGCTTCAAGCATTTGTTGGTTGGTGGATGGTAAAAAGTGGTTTAGTTAATGATCCTTATGTAAGTCAATATAGACTAACTTTTCACTTAATGAATGCTGTAATAATTTACTGTTTACTAGTATGGACATGTATAGAATATTATTTTTTTAAAAATATGCGTTTTATATCGTCTTTTAATAGTAAAGAATTTTGGATATTTTTATGCATCTCTTTAGTCTTTTTGACAATTTTAAGTGGTGGATTTATGGCAGGTTCTCATGCTGGACAATCCTTTAATACTTATCCGTTAATGAATGGCAAAATCATACCTGATGATATTTATTTAGTAGATTTAGGAATTTTAAACATTTTTGAAAATGTTGTAACTATAAATTTTAATCATAGGTGGCTTGGTACGCTCACTTTTATTTTTACTTTTTCACTTTTTAGTTATCTAATTTTTAATAATTTTATAAAATTATCAAATAAAATTATCGTAATAGTGTTAGTGGTTTTAACATTCCAATTTACACTTGGTATAATGGCATTACTATCAAATGTTGCTATACAATATGGAAGTTTACATCAAACAAATTCAATTGTTTTATTAACAGTACTTTTGTTTGCTTATTTCAAATCAAAATTAAATGCAGGATAATATCAAGTAATTAAGAAAGATGATTAGTAATAAAAACTTTATAGAGAATATATAAAAAATGTTAAAATTCCTAAAATAGTATAAAGAAAGGCCTTTAAATATCTAAAAAGATTTGCATTAAGTAAAAAAATACTGGATTACTTGGCAAATATTTCATATTTATGGATAAATCAAAATTAAGATTTAAATCATGAGATATATTATTTCAGTCATTCTTTTAACATTTATTAATTTGCCTCTATTAGCTCAAGCATTTCCCATCCCAGAAGATAAGGAAGTTGGTTTTGATGTAATAAGAAAAAATAAAATTATTGGCAATTTAACTACTAAATTTAAAGTAAATGAAGAAGCTATCATTTTACATTCTGTGCTAAATATTGAAGTAAAAATTTTATTCATTCCTGCTTATAAGTTTTTTCAAGAAACAACTGAAACTTGGATAGGCAATAATTTTATATCAATCGATGGTTTTACAAATTTTGAAGATGATAGAGAATATAAAATTGATGGTAAAGATGAAGATGGTTTTTTTAGAGTTACTGGGATGGATGGATTATTAGAATTAGATGAAAAGATAATTCCACTCAATTATTGGAATAAAAAAATGCTTAAAGAGAAAGAAGTTTTTGATACACAAAAAGGAATTGTAAGAAAAATTGAAGTAGAAAAATTAAAAGATGAAGAAATTAATATTAATAATATTCAGATCAATGCTGAAAAATATATTTTTAATGCTTCAATAAACCCAAAAGATAAAGGGCCATTTCCAGAATATATATTATGGTATCACAATGACGAATTAATCAAGATGCAATTTAAAAATCCTAAAGATAAAAAAATTATAACTATCTTAAGAAATGACTGGAATTCATAAGTGCAAAAAACAATATGGATTACAGGAGGTTCTTCAGGAATTGGCTTTGCTACTGCAAAAAAATTTTTAAAAAATAATTGGGTTGTAGTTATAAGTTCAAGTAATCTTGAGAAATTAAAAAAAGCAAAAAAAAATATCAGTAATGAAAATCACATCGAAAATCTCCATATACTAAAGTGTGATATCACAAATAAATCTGAAGTAAAAAATACAATTACTTTTATAGAAGAAAAAATTGGAAAAATAAATATAGCTCTTTTAAATGCAGCAGCATACTCTCCCAATCAAAGCCAGGAATTTGATATAGAAAATTATGAATTACTTATAAATGTTAATTTGAAAGGGACACTTTACTGCATAAATATACTTAAAGATGTTATGAAAGATAGAAACAATATTATTGCAATAGTATCATCACCGATAGGTTATAGAGGTTGGCCAACTTCAGGAGCTTATGGAATGACTAAAGCAGCACAATTAAATCTTTCAGAAAGCTTATTTTTTGATTTTAAAAAAATAAAAATTCAAATTAAAGTAATCAATCCAGGATTTATTGATACCGAAGCAACTAGGTTAAATTCTTTTAAAATGCCATTTTTAAAATCTGCAGATTTTGCTGCTGATAAAATTTATAACGGACTGGTGTTCAAAAAAAAATTTGAAATTTATTTCCCTTTTTTGGTTGTTTTTTTTGTTAAAATACTACGAATACTTCCCTATCGTTTATATTTTTATATATGGAAAAAAATTGGAAATTTTTAATTAATATCACCTATATATATCCCTAAAGCTATAGCTACTTCAATTAACGGATCATTCTTGCTTAAAGTTTGGGATTTTCCTGCAATATCATTTAGAGAAACATCTTTTACACTTCTATCTTGCCATACAACAACTCTATTAAATTTACCATTAGCGATTAAATCAACTGCTTTCACACCAAATGCACTTGCTATTAATCTATCTCGATGGGTAGGTTGCGCACCTCTTTGAACATGACCTAGAACAGTTACACGCGTTTCTGCATCAGTAAGTTTATATATTTTATCACCTAAATAAGCTCCTATACCACCTAGCCTTACCTCTCCATCTACAAACTTTACAGTTGCTTTTTTTCCATCTTCTTTCTTAACAGCTTCTGCTACAACAATTAAAGCATGGTTTCTTCCTTCACTTCTTATTTTCTCAATATGCTTTGCTATTCCTTTAATCGAATATGGTATTTCCGGAATAAGTATGACATCAGCTCCACCAGCTATTCCTGCATTTAAAGCTATATGTCCAGCATCTCTTCCCATAACTTCTAAAATCATAGCTCTTCTGTGACTGGCTGCAGTTGGTTGTAACATATCAAGGGCATTTGTAGCAACATCAACAGCAGTGTCGTAACCTATAGATAACTCATTATGTTTTACATCATTATCAATTGTCTTAGGTATACCAATAAAGTTTATATTTCCTTTTTTAGTTAAAGATTGCAATAATTTTAAACTTCCATCTCCACCTATGCCAATTAAAGCATCTAATTCTAATTTTTTAAAACTATCAATAATCAGCTCGGTAATTTCAATTTCTTTCCCATTTCTAACTATTTTACCAAATGGTTTACCTTTATTATTTGATCCTAAAAAAGTTCCTCCCATCCTCAATAAATTTCCATCAAAGTCTGAGGTTTTTAATTCTACCACATCAATTGGATCTTTCATTAAACCTAAAGTTCCATCTCTAAGGCCATATACTTGCCATCCATACTGATTAATCGCTCTAAGGGTTACAGCTCTAATAACAGCATTTAATCCTGCACAGTCACCACCACTTGTTAAAATACCTATTTTTTTTACCACGACGAGCTTATATACTATTATTTTATAAGATATATTTATTTTTAATGATTGATTCTAATAAATTAATAGGAAAGCTTAAAGAGTTGGAGCAAGAACATTCAGATCTTGATCAAATTTTAATTCAGTTACAAGAAAAACATACAGTTGATTTTTTACAAATACAAAGATTAAAAAAAAGAAAGTTAGCTCTTAAAGACAAAATCACACATTTAAAAAATGATTTAGAGCCAGATAGTATTGCTTAATTAAAATTTTTTATAATTTTTAAAATATTTGGAAAATTATTTTTAAGAAGTTTTATTTTTAATTTTAACTCTGGAATTTTGGAAACTCTTTTTAAATTAGTATCTATAATTTCCTCTAATTTGTCTTGGTTATTGTTGTTAAAAAAAAATAGTAAAACTCTTGTATAAATACCAGCTAATATTAATCTTTTTGTATAGTAATTAAAATCAACTGAAGTATCACCTGCGATTATCCAAATTTGATTTACAGAATTGTAAAGTTGATTAGATATAGAAAGGTTTTTTTTCGGAAGTAGTATACTTAAAAAAATTTTTCTATAAAAATCTTTTTCTTTATCCATTAATAAAATTTTACAAAGTAATATTTTTTTTATTCTTTTATGAAGAGGTAATTTTATTAAATTTAATTTTTTACAATATTTTTCAAGATCATTGTTTAATTGATCCAATGTAAATTTAATAATATCACTATTACCTTGGGGAAAAAGAAGATTTATTTCATTTTCATTAATATCATAATCATTTGACATCAATTTTATTGTGTCAGACCTTAATCCATTTCTTCTAATAGATTTTTTAAAAAATTTTAAAATTTCTAATCTTTTATTTAAAAGAAATTTATTTTGATTCTTTAGCATTATTTTTTTTCCAATACTTCTCTATTTCATCTGAATAACCAAATGCACTTTTGTGAGCTAATCTTGATGTATATAATATCCCGTTAAGATGATCAAATTCATGTTGAATAATCCTGGCATGAATTCCTTCAACTTCTTTAGAAATTTCATTGCCATTTATATCTAATGCAGAATATTTTATACTTTTATATCTTCTTACTAATCCAGACATACCAGGTATTGAAAGGCACCCTTCCCAGTCATCCTCTGTCTCATCTGTTGTTTTTTCAACTATTGGATTTATCAATACTGAAATTTTGATATTTTCGGTATCTTCAATTTCAGGATCCCTTAAAATAAAAAGTTTATGACTTAAATGAACTTGTGGTGCTGCCAAACCTATTCCATTATAATCAACCATAGTCTGAGACATATCAAACACAATTTTTTTTAAATCAATACTCGATAAATCATTAATTTCATTTGTTTTTTTTATTAAAACAGGATGACCCAATTTAGCTATTTTTAAGATTGCCACATCTAATATATAATCATTATCATCAAATATACCAATTCTTTTATAGATATTTGAGTATTTGCATAAATTAATACTATGTGTTAAATGCCATCAAATTATGACACTGCAAGTAAATGTAAAAGACAATAATATCGAGCAAGCTCTAAGAAGTCTTAAAAAAAAGATGCAAAGAGAAGGTCTTTATAAAGAAATGAAACTAAGAAAACATTTTGAAAAACCTTGTTTAAAAAGGGCTAGGGAAAAAGAAGAAAATATTCGTAGAGCAAGAAAAACAGCAAGAAGAAATAATATTTAACCTAAACTTTTAACTATATCCTCACACATCTTTTTAGCATCACCAAATAACATAGTTGTGTTATCTCTATAAAAAAGTTCGTTATCTACACCGGAGTAACCCGTAGCCATTGACCTTTTTATAAATAAAACAGTTTGAGATTTTTCAACATCCAATATTGGCATTCCATAAATTGGTGAAGACTTGTCTGTTTTTGCAGCGGGATTTGTTACATCATTAGCACCAATTACAAAAGAAACTTCTGTCATAGGAAAATCATGGTTAATTTCTTCTAATTCTAAAACTTCTTCATACTCTACATTTGCTTCTGCTAATAATACATTCATGTGACCTGGCATTCTTCCTGCTACTGGATGAATAGCATATCTAACATTTATGCCTTCATTTTTTAATATATCACTCATTTCTCTTAATGCATGTTGTGCTTGTGCAACTGCCATACCATAACCAGGTACTATTATAACTGAGTCTGCATTCTTTAAAACATAAGCTGCGTCTTCAGCATTTCCTTGTTTTACAACTTTATCAGAATTGTCTGAAGATGAACTAGAAGATTGTTCTCCACCAAAACCTCCTAGAACAACACTTATGATTGATCTATTCATTCCTTTACTCATTATGTAACTAAGAATAGCTCCAGAAGCACCGACAAGTGCTCCAGTAATAATAAGCAAATTGTTACTTAAAGTGAAACCAATACCACAGGCAGCCCAACCAGAGTAAGAGTTTAACATAGATACTACAACTGGCATGTCAGCACCACCAATAGGAATTACAACCAAAAAACCAAGTATAATTGAAACTAAAACTATTGACCAAAATATTGTAGGTGATTGGTTTCTTACAAATAAAAATATAAGAATAATAATAAATATTAAAATTAAAGCATTAATACTGTGTTGAAATTTAAATACAATGGGTTTGCCAGACACAGTACCTTGAAGTTTTCCAAAAGCTAAAACAGATCCAGAAAATGTAATAGCTCCAATAAAGGTTCCTATACTCATTTCAATTAAGCTACTCATTCCAATTGATCCAATATTTCCAATACCAAATGCCATAGGATCATAAAATGCAGCAGCAGCAACAAAAACAGCAGCTATACCTACTAAACTATGAAAAGCTGCTACCAATTGAGGAAGAGCAGTCATTTCTATTCTTAAAGCAATAAATGTACCTATTGCCCCTCCTACTAAAATTGCTGAACCTATTTCAACATAACTAAGTACAGATTTAAACATAAGCGTAGTAATAATTGCAATAATCATACCAACTACTCCAAATATATTACCTAATCTAGATGACTCTGGATGTGATAAACCCCTAAGAGCAAAAATGAATAATAGAGCTGATACAAGATATAAAATTGCAACTATGTTAGATGACATCTATTAAGCCTTTTTTTGTTTTTTCGTTTTCTTCTTAAACATCGACAACATCCTGTATGTAACTATAAAGCCCCCAAAAATGTTTACTGATGCAAGAACAACTGCAATAATTCCAAATATTTTCGAAGTTTCATAACCAAGAGGTCCTGCTGCAAGGATAGCTCCAACAATAATAACACTTGAAATTGCATTTGTTACACCCATTAATGGACTATGTAAAGCAGGTGTAACTGACCAAACAACATAGTAACCAATTATACATGCTAAAAAAAATACAGTTAAACCTATAACAAAAACTTCTGAACTATGAGCTTCCATTTATTTAAACTGCTCCAATCTTATTGAACCATTTTCAGTTAAAACTACTGCGTTAACAATTTCATCTTCCCAATCAAGGTTAATTTCATTTTTTTCTTTATTTACAATTAAACTCAAAAAATTAAAAATATTTTTTGCATATAAAGCTGATGCATCTTTTGCTACTCGCCCAGGTACATTGGCATATCCTAAAATCTTTACCCCTTTATGATCTATAACCTTGCCCAATTCACTTAAAGGGCAGTTTCCACCTGCCTCAACAGCTAGATCTACAACAACTGAACCAGAAGCCATTGATTCAACCATATCTTGTGAAATTAATGTAGGTGCAGTTTTACCTGGTATTAAAGCAGTACAAATAACAATATCTTGTTTAGCAATTGTTTCTGCTATTAGTTTAGCTTGTTTTTTTTTATAATCTTCACTCATTTCTTTAGCATATCCACCTTCTGTTTCGCCAACTGAAGCCTCTTCTTCTTCAACCATAATAAATTTTCCGCCAAGACTTTCTACTTGTTCTTTAGTAGCGCTTCTAACGTCTGTTGCAGAAACTATAGCACCTAATCTTTTGGCAGTAGCTATTGCTTGTAGTCCAGCTACGCCAACTCCCAAAACCATAACTTTTGCAGGATTGACACGTCCAGCAGCTGTCATCATCATTGGAAAGGCTTTTCCAAATTGTTCCGCCGCATCAATAACACTTCTATAACCAGCTAAATTTGCCTGAGATGACAAAACATCCATACTTTGAGCTCTACTTATTCTTGGAATTAGCTCCATGCAGCAAGAGATAATTTTTTTATTATTTAAGGTATTAAGATATTTTTTATTTTCATAAGGATTTAAGATTCCTATTAAAACAGATTCTTGCTTAAGATTGTTTAAATCATTTTCTTCAGGAATCCTTACACACAAACAGATATCAGAATTTAAACATTCTTTTCTTGAAACAATTTTTGCACCACCCTCTAAATATAATTCGTTAGGATAGCCTGAAGTAATTCCAGCACCGTCTTGAACTAAAACATCTAAATTTAAACGTTGAAAAATTTTTATTAAGTCTGGTGTTAGTGAGACTCTGTTTTCATTAATATTTTGTTCTTTTAAAACTGCTATCTGCATAAGGTTTTATAATTGTAGGTTTACTAACTTTAAAGTGTTTTGTTGTCGCTCTGTTAATTTTTTTTCACTAAAATTATCAATTAATTCATGAAAAACTCTATACCAGTTAACTTCAGCTTTTAGATGCATGAATACTGAACCAAGACCTACAGCTGCTCTATCCATAAAGACAAATTCTTTTGGAGGTTTTACACCCCCAATTTTCTTTAATTCTCTATGAACTTCAGAAGCTATTTGCGCTCCATAGATACCATTTTCGCTTTCTTGGATTTTCTGAACTTTATCCTCCATTAATGGTCCATATAAAAAATTTGCCCATTTACTTAAAACTTGTAACTTTTCTCTAGTAATATCGTCAAATCCCCATTGCTCATATGCGTGAACAGCTAGCGCTTCATCATTTTTTTGGAGGGCATAATATAAATCAATAACACCTTGAATAAACTTGGATTTAAATATTCGCATACATCCAAAATCATACAAGTTAATACTCAAATCTTTTTGAACAGAATAATTACCTAAGTGAGGGTCACCGTGTATAACACCATATTCAAAAAAAGGTTTATACCATGCATAATACATATTTCTTGCAAGTAAATTTCTAATTTCTTTTTTAGATTCTTTATAAGTTAATATTGATTTTCCTTCTAACCAAGACATTGTTAATAATCTTTTAGTACTATATTTTTCAAAAGTTTTTGGAACATGTATAAAAGAATTTTTTTCAAAAATTTTATTAAAAACACTCATTAATTTTTTTTCTCTTTCGTAATCTAATTCTTCATTTAATCTTTGAGTTATTTCTTTATAGACCTCTTCTGTTTTTATTGCTTTATTATAACTTTGGTAAATTGAAAAAATCATTTTTAATTGAGACAAATCTGCATTAACTGCTGATTGCATATCTGGATATTGAAGCTTACAAGCTACTTTCTCAGAATTATTCAAAATTGCTTTATGAACTTGGCCTAAAGATGCAGCTCTAGTTGCTTCTTTGTCGAATTCTTTAAATTTTTTTTGCCAATCTTGCGAAAGTTCTGTTGCCATTCTTCTTTTAACAAATAACCATCCCATTGGAGGTGCATTAGATTGTAAGTGCATTAATTCTTTGGTGTACTCATCTGGTAACAAATCAGGAATAGTTGCAGAGAGCTGGGCTACCTTCATGAGAGGTCCCTTTATGCCACCTAAAGCTTCTCTAATCTCCAACGCATGCTTCTCTTTATCAAGTTTTACACCTAAATATTTTTGACTTGCTAACTTTGTAGCTAACTTACCTACTACTCCTCCAACCTGAGCATATCTTTTTATTTGCTTTGTAATTGATCTAGATTCATCTTCATTCATTTACAAATTTTCCAATTCATCAATTAAATTTTCAATAACGCTTATACCTTTTTTCCAAAAAGATTTTTTAGATAAATCTAGATTAAATGGTTTAAGTAATTCATCATATTTTTTAGAACCTCCACTTTTAAGCAGATTAATATATTTATTTTCAAAATCATTAAATCCTTTTTCATAAATATTGAATAAAGAATTAACTAAACAATCACCAAATGCATAAGCATAAACATAAAAAGGTGAATGGATAAAATGAGGAATATAACTCCAAAAATATTTATATTCATCTTCATATTTAATTGATGGCCCTAGACTATTTTTTTGAATATCCATCCATATAGAGCAAATTTTATCAATGCTTAATTCTGAATTTTTTCTTAAGTTATGAATTTCTTTCTCAAATTGAAAAAAAGCAATTTGTCTCACTACAGTATTCAACATATCTTCAACTTTATTTGCCAATAAAGCTTTTCTTTCTTTTTTAGAGTCTGTTTGTTTTAAAATTGATTTAAATGTTAACATTTCTCCAAATACACTTGCAGTTTCAGCCAAAGTTAAAGGAGTTGATGCATTGAAATGACTTTGATTTTTACCAGCAAGGTATTGATGAACACCATGACCTAACTCATGGGCTAATGTTGCTACATCTCTTGCTTTTCCTTGGAAATTAACAAGAATAAATGGGTGAGCAGATGCAACAGTAGAAGCTGCAAATGCACCAGGCGATTTTCCTTCTAAAACTGGTGAATGTATCCATTTTTTATCAAAAAATTTTTTTACTATGACTCCTATATCTTTGTTAAATTCTGAGTAGGCATCAATAACTGTATTACTTGCCTGATCCCAGGTATAAGTTTTAGAACTCTGAAATGGCAAGGGTGCATTTCTGTCCCAATACATTAAATATTTTTTTTTAAACCATTTGGCTTTTAAAGAATAGTAACGATGTGATAATTTTGGATAAGAGTCCACTACTGAATTAACCAAGCTATCTACTACATCATCTTCAACAACATTTGATAAATTTCTAGCGCTTACTGGAGTTGGTAATTTTCTCCAATTATCATTTATTGATTTATCTTTTGCAAGAGTATTAGTAATTGTAGAAAATATTTTTATATTAGTTCCTAATACTTCACCAACAGATTTAGCTGCCATTTTTCTAGTAGCTTCTTTGTTATCTGATAATAAATTAAAAATTTGAGCACTTGTTAATTGTTCTTTTTTAAAAGGAAATTTCAAAGAAGCAATAACATCATCAAATAATCTAATCCAAGCCGATCGAGATGTTATACTTTTATCTTGAAGGATCTTTTCAATCTTTAAATCTAGTTGATAAGGTTTAAAAGACCTTTTATTAATTATCCAATTTTTATATATATTAAGTTTTTGATCTTTAAATAATTGTATAAGAGATCTATCACTTATTTGATTTAACTCTAGAGTAAAGAAAATTATTGAAGAAGCATAATTTGTTATTGTTTCTTGCATTTGTTGAAAAAAAATTTTGTTTTTTTCATTATTTCCATCTTCTGCTACTAATAAGTGTGCATAAGATAAAATCTTATCCATAAGAATATCAATTTCCTCAAGCTTAGTTATTGCTTTAAATAATTCCTCTGCACTTAATTTTTTAATATTATTTATGTATTTTTTTTCAAACTTGGATGATTCAGATTTAATAATATTTAAATCTTTAGTTAAATTCTTGTCAGTTTTAGAGATATAAAGATCTCTTAAGTTCCAAACAGGCAGTTTTCCAAGGTTTTTTACTTCATTGATTTGATTATTTTTATTATTCATAGTATGAATTCAATATAGGTATTAATTATAATGTTTTTAGGGAGGTAAAGTCAAATGTCCATAAATTTTGATGAATATAATAATATTATTAGTATGTTTTTTAAAAAATCTACAGAGCTTCAAGACAAACCTTATTTGTGGAAAAAACATGATAATGATTTTAAATCCCTATCATGGAAAGAAGTTGAATCATTAGTAAAGGCAGTGTCTAGATCACTTTTAGATATTGGAATATTAAAAGGAGATCGTGTAGTAATATTATCTGAAAATAGACCTGAATGGCAAATTGCGGACCTCGCAATTATGGCTATAGGGGCGATAACTGTTCCTGTTTATACTACAAGCACTACTCAAGATTATAGTCATGTTATAAATCATTCTGGAGCAAGATGCATGATAATATCTTCTCATGAACTGTGTTTAAAAGCGTTGCCTGCTGTAGAAAATTCTACTGATTGTAAAAGTGTAATTAAAATAAATCAAGACAGTCATTCTTATGATAACCCAGTTAATATTTTAAAATGGAATGAACTAGTTGAAAAAAATACTAATGATAATTATAATTTTGAAGAAGAGATTAAAAGTATTAAAAGATCTGATACAGCATGCATAATATACACATCTGGAACAGGAGGTAATCCTAAAGGTGTTATGTTGAGTCATGGAGCAATGCTATCAAACTGTACTGGTGCAAAAATTTTACTTCAAAATCTTTTAGATGGAATGGATGAAATAAAGTTTCTTTCTTGGCTACCTCTATCACATTCTTATGAACATACTTTACAATTCTTTACATTAGGTATTGGTGCTCAGGTTTATTATTCAGAAGGAATTGATAAGCTTGTAGTTAATATGGGTGAAGTTAGTCCTCATTTCATGACTGCTGTTCCAAGATTTTATGATTCCTTGCATACAAGAATTTCACAAGGATTAAAAAAGCAAGGCAAGTTAAGCCAGTCACTTTTCTCTACTACCTTAAGATTAGGAAAGAAAAAATATAATGGTGAAAAACTTACCTTATTAGAAAACATAACTAACAATATTCTTGATAAATTAGTTAGGAGAAAAGTTAACAAAAGATTTGGTGGTTCATTAAAAGCCCTTATTTCTGGTGGATCGGCTCTTAATTTTGAAGTTGGTCTTTATTTAACAGCTTTGGGATTACCTTTGCTTCAAGGTTATGGTCAAACAGAAACTGCACCAGTTGTATCTGCAAACCCACCTGAAAAAGTTAAATTAGATACTGTTGGTAAATTATTTCATGGAGTGCAAGTAAAAATTGCTGATGATGGTGAAATTTTAGTTAGTGGGGAAAATGTAATGAATGGATATTGGAATGACCCTGAATCAACTTCAAAAACAATTATTAATGGTTGGGTACATACAGGCGATATTGGTGAATTTGATAATGAAGATTATTTGAAAATAACAGATAGAAAAAAAGATATCATAGTAAATGCGGGAGGTGATAACATCTCACCTTCAAGAATTGAGGCCAAACTAGATATTGAACCAGAAATATCTCAATCTATGTTATACGGTGATTTTAAGAATTATCTTGTTGCAGTAATTGTACCTGAAAAAGATTTTTCAATTAATTGGGCTAAAGAAAATTCAAAAAATGACGATTTAAAATCAATTATTGAAGATGATGATTTTAATAAAGTTATTAAAGATGTTGTATCTAGGGTAAATAAAAATTTATCTGTTATTGAACAAGTTAGAAAATTTATATTGATAGATCATGAATTTACTATTGAAAATAGTATGATGACACCCTCAATGAAAGTAAGACGTTTTAAAGTAAAAGATAAATATGGAAAAAAATTAGAAGATCTTTATTAATATTATTTATTTTTATATTTTTCTAACTTTTCTTTACTAACTTCTTTCTGATATTTATTTTTCCATTCCTCATAAGGCATTCCATAAATTAATTCTCTTGATTTGCCATAATCTAAATTAATTTTTCTTTTTTCTGCTGCAGACAAGTACCATTTAGAAAGACAATTACGACAAAATCCAGATAAATTCATTAGATCTATATTTTGTACATCTTTTCTTTTCTGAAGATGATATATTAATCTTTCTGCAACATCGGCTAACAACTCTCTATCAAATTTTTTATCCATAATTGCTCAATTAAGTTTAATTTCAGTTAAATTATATATATATAGTTATCCTAATTAAATGAAACGAAATAGAAAAGCTAAAATTTTAGCAACTTTAGGCCCAAATTCATCTTCAAGTGAGATAATAGAAACTATGTTTACTGCGGGTTGTGATGTTTTCAGATTAAATTTTTCACATGGATCAGTTGAAACTCATCGTAAAAATTTAGAAAATATAAGAAATCTGGAAAAAAAGTATAATCATGCAACTTGTATTTTGGCAGATTTACAAGGACCAAAACTAAGAGTGGGCGAATTTAAAAACTTACAAGAAGAACTAAAACAGGGTCAAAAATTTATTTTGGATTTGAATTCAGAAGAAGGAGACAACCAAAGGGTTAATTTTCCACATGCTGATATTTATGATAATCTAACACCAAACACTACACTATTAATTAATGATGGAAGAATTAGATTACAAGTAATTGAACAACATAAAGAGAAGTTAGTTACTGAAGTTTTAAATGATGGAATTATTTCTAATAATAAAGGCGTTAATATACCAGACGTTATTCTTCCAATAGAATCATTAACAAACAAAGATAAATCAGACTTACAAAAAGCTATAGAAATGAATGTTGATTGGGTTGCTCTTTCATTTGTTCAACAAGCTGATGATATAATTAAATTAAAAAAAATTGTTGATGGTAAAGTTCTTATAATGGCAAAAATTGAAAAACCTTCAGCAGTAAAAAATATTGATGAAATAATTAAAGTAGCTGACGGAATAATGATTGCAAGAGGTGATCTAGGAGTAGAAATGCCTCCAGAAAAAGTTCCTATAGTTCAAAAAAATATAATTAAAAGATGTCGATTTTTTGGTAAACCAGTAGTTGTTGCAACACAAATGTTAGAAAGTATGATATCTAGTTTGGTACCTACTAGAGCTGAAGCATCAGATGTAGCTAATGCTATTTATGATGGAACTGATGCAGTAATGTTATCAGGAGAATCAGCTGTTGGTGAATATCCAATTGAGTCAGTTTCAACTATGAATAATATTATTGAAAATGTCGAGAAAGATACAAATAATTTTAATTTGGAAATAAATAATTCTCAAACTAATAAAAAAATAGACAACACTGATGCAATTACTAATGCAGCTTATTCAATTGCCAAAAATGCAGATGCAAAAGCAATTATAACTTTTTCAGTAAGTGGTAAAACAACATTAAGAATGGCTCGAGAAAGAGCTCCAGTTCAAATAATTGGCCTTTCACCAAATATTAAAACAGCAAGAAAAATGCAAATTATTTGGGGTGTAAACTCATGTTATTCAAACAAAGATGCAGTCAATACAACTGAAATGGTTAGTATAGCTTGTGGTATCGTAAAAAATAAAAATTTGGTAAAACCGGATGATATTGTTATTATTACAGCTGGTGTTCCATTTGGAAATGCTGGTTCAACAAATTTACTAAGAATAGCAAAAATAATTGCCGACAAAGACCTTACTTAAGTTTTTCGCAGGCTCTTTTTATTCTTTTACATGCATCTGTTAATATTTCATCACTAGTTGCATAAGATAATCTAAAATAAGGAGATAAACCAAATGCAGCCCCATGTACTCCAGCAATACCCTCACTATCTAAAAGATAATTCATAAATTCTTCATCATTAGAAATTCTATTACCATCAGGGGTTTTTTTACCTATTACACCTTCACAAGAAGGATAAACGTAAAAAGCTCCTTCAGGAGTTAAACAACTTAAACCATCTATATTGTTTAATAAACTTACAACTAAATCTCTTCTTCTTAAGAATGCATCATTATGATCTTTTATAAATTCTTGAGGCCCATTAATTGCTTCTACAGCTGCTGCCATTGATATAGAAGAAGTAGATGTTGTGCTTTGTGATTGAATTTTATTCATTGCTGCAATTATTTCTTTTGGAGCTCCACAATAACCTAACCTCCAACCAGTCATACAATATGCTTTGGAAACACCATTTAAGGTCAAACATCTATCTTTTAATTTTGGTTCAATAGCAGCTAAAGTATTAAATTCTAAATTGTCATAAATAATTTTTTCATAAATATCATCTGACATTATTAAAACTTGCGGATATTTTAACAAAACTTCTGCTAATTCTTTAAGTTCTTTTTTAGAATAAAGACTCCCTGTTGGATTGCTTGGGCTGTTTAGCATTAACCATTTTGTTTTATCAGTAATACTATTTTCAAGTTGATCAGCAGTTATTTTAAAATTTTGATTTTCTGGACATTTAACAACAATTGGCTTTCCTTCTGCTAATAAAACTATATCAGGATAACTCACCCAGAAAGGTGCAGGGATAATTACTTCATCATTTGGATTAATTGTTGCCATCATAGCATTATAAATTATATGCTTTCCACCAACTCCTACGATAATTTCATCTAAATCATAATTCAAATTATTATCTTTTAAAAATTTAGATTGAATTGCCTTTTGAAGTGCTGGTGTTCCTTTTCCGGGAACATATCTTGTTTGACCATCTTCCATTGCATCAGAAGCAGCTTTTCTAATATTAATAGGTGTGTCAAAATCAGGTTCTCCTGCAGCTAAAACCAAAACATCTTTACCCTCTGCTCTTAAAGCATTTGCTTTAACGTTTATACCTACAGTCATAGAAGGTTTAATTCTTTTTAATCTGTCAGCAATAAAATTCATAATATCAAATTATATAATGCTCAATAATTAGACTTAGGCAGGTAAACAATAGAAAAATTGAAAAAATTCTTCTTAAAGTGATTTTGTTAATATTTACTGAAACTTTGGCTCCTATATTTGCTGTAAATATGCTTGTTGATGATACTAATAAAACAATAGCTAGATTAAGATATCCAAAAGAAAAGGGAGGTAAAGAATCAATATTTGAACCAGAAAAACTCAAAATTATTGCACCAGGAAAAGCTATAAAAAAACCTAAGGTTGCTGATGTTCCTACTGCTTCATGTATTTTTTTTGAAAACATTGTAAGAGTTGGTACACTAAAACTCCCTCCTCCTATGCCAATTAGTACTGAAAAAAACCCTATTAAAAAGCTTACAATTAAATTTATAAATTTAGATTTTGGAAGATCTTTAGATATTATTATTGGATCTTTTTGAAATGCCATATTTATAGCTATTAAAAAAGCTAAAAATATAAAAATATTAACTAAGATCGCTCCTGAAATAATGCTAGCACTATAAGAACCTAATATTGATCCTAAAACTATTCCAGGAATCCAAGTTCTTAGAATTGCAAAATTTACATTTTTAAGCTTTATGTGAGTTCTTATTGATGACATTGAAGTAAAACATATTACTCCTAAAGATGAAGCTATTGCAATATGCATAACGTAATCTGTTGGATAATTTAAATAAAGAAGAACAAAATAACTTATTGGGACAATAATAATACCGCCACCAACTCCCAACAAGCCAGCCATAAATCCAGATATAATTCCTGTGATAAGGAAAATTATTATTAAACTTGTCAATTTTTACCGCTTTGTTTCATTTTTTATTGTAGTAATCTTTTTAAAATAAAAGTAAATTAATTCTATGCAACATATTCATTGGTTAGGGGCTGGTTTATCATCTATTCCTGGTATCAGAAGACTGGCAAAAAACTATGATAATTTAACCATTTGGAATAGAACTTTAGAAAAAGCAGAACAAAGCATTAATCATGTAAATAAAAATAATGTCTCGGCGAAAAGTTTTGATATAGTTTCATTAAGTAACACTTTAGAGGCTGGGGATATAGTTGTTTCGCAATTACCAGCAAATCATCATCTTTCTATTGCAAAATTATGTTTAGAAAAAAAATGCCATTTCGCTACTAGTAGCTATATTTCTCAAGATATGAAAAATTTACATAATGATGTACAAAAAAATAATTTAGTTTTTGTAAATGAAGTTGGTCTCGACCCAGGTATTGATCATTTTTTTTCACATTTATTGGTTAAAAAATTGAATGACAAAAACTTAACTAATTTAGATATTACGTATCATTCTTATTGTGGAGGTTTTCCAGCAATACCTAATGATTTTAAATATAAATTTAGCTGGTCTCCTGTTGGAGTAATTAAGGCTCTAAATAATGATGCAAAATTTGTTAGAAATTTTGAAACATTAATAGAAACACCTTATAAAAACGTTGGGAAGTACACTGTTAACAATGAGATTTATGAGGCTTACCCGAATAGAGATTCAACACCATATATTAAAGAGTATAATTTTAATCCAGATTGGAAAATCCAAGAATTTGTTAGAGGTACCTTAAGATTAAATGGCTGGAAAAATGCTTGGGAAGATATCTTTAAGATGCTTGATAATAAATCTCCAAAACTTGAGCAAGAAATAGATAATCTTGGTGCAGAATTATGGAAAAAACATCCTTATCTTCAAGATGAGCAGGATCGTGTTGTTTTATTTGTTAAGTTATTAGCACATAAAGATAATGAAGAAGTATTTAATGGTTTCTATTTTTTAGATGAAAAAGGTTCTGGCGAAAATACAGCTATGGGTAAATTAGTTTCTATTACTCTATCTTGTGCAATCGATTTAATTGTGCAAAACAAAATACAATATGGTGTCCAAGCAGCACCTAATGATAAAAATTTAATAAATTATTTTTTTAAAACTTTTGAAGAATACAAAATTGTTATAAAAAATAATTTATGAAAGAAAATATAAATTCAATTGGAATTATTAAAGAAAGTAGAAAAGATGAAAGTCGAGCCCCTCTAGCACCTTATCAAATATCAGAAATTAAAAAGCAATTTCCTTCCATTAGTTTTTTAGTTCAACCTTGCAATAATCGAACCTTTAAAAATGAAGAGTATGAAGAATCTGGTGCAAAAATTATAGAAAATTTAAATGATTGCGACTTATTATTTGGCGTAAAAGAAGTAGATGATAAAAAACTTATCCCAAATAAAACTTATGTTTTTTTCTCTCATACATACAAATTAAATAAAGAAACATTATCTAATGCTCAAGGTACGCCAGGTATGGATAAAAAAGAACTTTTAAGATCTGTTTTAAAAAAAAATATTAAGCTTATTGAT
>CACIIL010000007.1 GCA_902586695.1 uncultured Alphaproteobacteria bacterium
ATCATTTATAGTAAATCTAAAGTTAATATTGTTCTCGACTCAAGTGAAAAGAAGATTATAATAAAAATCATAGATAATGGTGATGGATTTTCTAAAGATGTATTAGATAAGCTAGGGGAACCTTATTTATCAAAAAACAATCAAGGCATGGGTTTAGGTATATTTATTTCAAAAAACTTAATTGAAAATATGAATGGTAATATCAATTTTTATAATTCTCAGGAAAAACATGCTACTGTTGAAATTAAATTTGAAAAAACTATTTTAGTATAATGAATAAAAACTTACTGATAGTCGATGATGATACCCCATTTAGAGAGAGATTAAGTAGATCTATGATAAAAAAAGGATTTATTGTAGAGAGTTTTGCTAATTATCATGATGGCTTAAATAGATGTCAAGAAGTTGAATTTCATTATGCAATTATAGATATGAGGCTTGAAGATGGATCAGGTCTAGAATTAATTAAAAAAATAAAACAAATTTCTCCACTTACTAAATCTCTATTACTAACAGGATATGGAAATATAGCTACAGCAGTAGCAGCAATAAAAACAGGAGCTATTGATTATCTGCCTAAACCTGCAGAAATTGATCAAATCTATGATGCATTAACAAATTCTCATGAAACACTTCCACCACCTCCCGAAAATCCTATGACAGCTGATAGAATTAGGTGGGAACATATTCATAGAGTATATATTTCGTGCAAAAGGAATGTTTCTGAAACTGCTAGAAGGCTGAGAATGCATAGAAGAACCTTACAAAGAATACTTAATAAACATGCTCCAAGAGAATAAAGTTAAATTATCAATTATTATTCCTGTTTATAATGAAGAAAATTATATTTCTAAATTATTTGAGCAATTAAAAAATTTTTTTAATGATAAAAATATAGAAATTATATTTGTTAATGATGGCTCATTTGATAATTCTAAAAATCTAATAAAAAGTTTTAAAGATCATAATGATTATATCTTTCAATATTATTTTATAGATATTAAAAAGAATTCAGGCAAAGGAAAAGCTATTCAATTAGGACTAAATAAATCAAAAGGTAAATATGTTTTATTTTTAGATGCGGACTTGGAGTTAGATACAAAAGATGCTTTTGATATGTATCAAATGATAGAAGATAGAAAAGAAATAAAATGTATTTTTGGAAGTAGGTATTTAACAGGCAAATTAAAAAAAAATAATTATTTTTTTAATAATTTGGTGGGAAAAATTAATTCATTAATTTTTAATATTTTTTTCTTACAATCATTAACTGATGTTCATTGTGGTCTTAAAATTATTCATAGAGATGTATTAAAAAAAATAAAAATAACATTAAATGATTTTGGCATTGAGTTGGATTTAGCTTCACAGATAGTTAGAAATAATTTCTTTATTTATGAATATGGAGTATCGTATTATTTTAGAACAAAGTTACAGGGGAAAAAAATTACTTGGTTAGATGGTATAAAGTCTCTTTACTATTTATTTAAAATTAGGTTTATTGATAATGATAGATACACTAATTTATCATTAATCTATTCAGTTATTTATATGAGTTATGTTGGTTCATATTTTGGGATGGGTTTAGGTAATACATTGTTTATAATGTTTTTTGGAATTATTGGTTCGATAATAGGCTTAAATTTTTTTATTTTATCCTCATCTATAATTTTTTTATTTATCTACATAGGTTCTCTATTTGGTCAAGGAAATGGAAAAACTCTTTCTGTAACAGTTTTCTTCTGTTTTGGAATATTTATTGCCAGATATATTAAAAAATATTTATTTAAATCTAAAGTTAGTAAATGGTTTTAGGTTGATCACATTATTTAACTTTAAATATTAATATACCAATTTATAAGTAGAAACTTAAATTTATGCATAATCATTTTAATAAAATAAAAAAAAAATATTTTAACAATATTGGAGATAAAATAAATTTATATAAAGAGCTAAAAAAAATTATTGACTCTCTTTTAGTTAATAAAATAGTATTAGATATTGGTAGTGGTGGACATTTATTTTATGATTATAGTTTAGCTAAAAAAATCATTATATTGGATTTGTCTAAAACAATGTTAGATGAATCAAGTAATAAAGAAATAGTCAAAGTGTACCAAGATGCAAGAAATATGACAAAAATAAAAGACAAATCAGTTGATATAATATTAATTATTTTTGCTTTGCATCATATTAATGGTAAAAGTTATAAAGAATCAGTTATTTCTTTAAAAAAAACTTTAAGCGAAGCTGATAAAAAATTATTACCAGATGGTGAAATATTTATAGTAGAGCCAATATTAAACGATTTGTTATTTTTGTTTCAGAAATTAATTTATAAACTTACATTTTTTATATTAAATGTATTTAAAACTGATATGGTATTTTTCTTTAATGAAAAAACTATTAAAAAACATATTTTATCAATATTTAGCAATTCAAATTTAGAGGTTTCTAATATTAAAATTAATGGTTGGATAGATCCATTATTAGGTACATTTCCTGGTTTAATTAAGATACCCAGTTTTTTTATGCCAACTTCAATAAAATCTTTTTATGTAAAAAAACTAGGTAGCTCTAATTCTAAATAAATTAGAAATCGTAATACATAAACCTATTATAAAAAATGTTTCTATACCATGCCAGTTTTTCAATAGGCTTCCAGTAGACATAATTGGCCAAAATATTATTATTAATGCTACAAAAGAATATTTGCTAAATTTATTTTTGTTGTAATTAAGTAAACAAATTTTAAAAACTAAAAAAATATATATTAAAAACAAACTAAAACCTATAAGTCCTGTCTCTGTTAGTGACTGTAAATAAAAATTATGTGGGTGACTCCAGCAAGTTTCTTTTTTGTATTCTTTTTTAAACAAGCAACCGTAATTAAAATTATTCATTCCTATACCTGTTAATGGATACGATTTAAACATTTCAAAGGCTAAGCTATAAGCATCATAATATGCTGATTTTGAAAAATTCTTTAGGATTACATCAATTTTAGGTTGAACTTTTATAATTCTACTACATTCTTTCTCAATAGCACAATCTTTTTTAAATTTTTTTATAGTTAAACCTAAATGAGTAGCTTCAGATTCTATTATAGTATAGTTTTGATAATGATCATGATTTTTAAAAATCATAAATGACGAAAAAATAAATAATATAAAACTAGTTGTGAATACTAATCTATATTCTTTAACTAAAATAAACATTAAAAAAATAGCAAGCATAAATGTTGCTAAAGCCATTCTCTCTCCACTAATAAATGTAATTATACCACAGAGACTCAAGTAAGTTGTTGAAGAAAAAAATAAAAATTTTTTATCTTTAATTGTTAATATTAAAAAAATAAAACCAAATATAAAAAACTTAGATATGTAAGAGCCAGGTACCATATCTAAAAAAGGACCTGATAAACGCCCATAAATCTCTGCTTCTCTGAAAAATATATCATTACCAAAACCTTCAAGTGAGTCATAATTTAGAAATTGATATAGAGTGTCTATTATAACTATTAGATTTGATACAAAGATAATAAATAAAACGAATTGTATTTGTTTATTTGATCTAAATAACCAAAAATGCATTATAATTGGAATTAGAAGTATTCTTAAAAAAATAAATGATTCAGTTGTAGATTTATAAATATTTATTGAAATTAAATTTAAAACAATAAGCGAAATCCAAAAAAATATAGAGTAAAATATAAAGTTATGAGAAATATTTATAATTTTTTTTTTAAAAATAAAATAAATAAACAAAATACATGAAATGCCTACTGAAATATCAGGTATTGCTGGACCTGTAATTAGAGTTAAAGGGATTAATGATATTAATAAATATGGTAAACGAAAATTTTTCTCTATATCTTTAATCATAATTTTCTTTTAAATTTGTTAATTTAATAAATGTATCTTCTAATTTGCTCTCGTAGGTATTAATTTCTGTAAATTTAATATTTTCTTCATTTAAGATTGTAATTATTTTATTTAAATTTATTTTATTTTTATCATAAAGTATAGTTAAGATTTTTTCATTGATACTGCATTCAAATTTTTGTAAACTTTTAGGAATTGCTAAATGTTTTTCTAAAAAAAATGAAACTTTTTTTGTAGAGATAGTATTTAAAAGATTGTTTTTTGTATCATTTGCAATAATTTCGCCATCATTTAAAATGGTAATATATTCACATAATTGTTCAGCTTCTTCTAGGTAATGAGTAGTTAAACATACTGTAGTGCCAAGTTTATTAATTTTTTTAATATATTCCCAAAGTGACTTTCTAAGATTAATATCTACTCCAGCCGTTGGTTCATCTAGTATTAACATATCAGGATCATGGACAAGAGCTTTTCCAATTAATAACCTTCTTCTCATGCCTCCAGATAATGTTCTGGCATAAGAATCTTTTTGATCAGTTAAACCAACATTATTAATTATTTCTAATGTTTTTCTATTATTTTTTTTAATTCCATATAATCCAGCTTGTAATTCAAGTAATTCATATGGAGTAAAAAAAGGATCAATATTTAATTCTTGAGGAACTATACCAATTTTAAACTTACTTTTCTTTGTTTCTGTATCTATGTCTAAACCACAAATTTTAATATTGCCTTTATCTTTTTTTACTAACCCACCTAGAATATTTATAAATGTTGATTTGCCAGCACCATTCGGACCTAACAAACCATGAATAGAACCTTTCTTAATTTGAATATTGAAATTTTTTAGAGCGATTGTTTCTTTTAATTTTTTTTTAAAAGTTTTATTAACTTCTTTTGCGTCTATAGAGTAAATATAATCTGACATTATTTTTAATTCTCTATATATTTAATTTTATAATGAATAAACAAAATAGATTAATTCTAATTGATGGTTCAGCATATATATTTAGAGCATATTACGGCCTTCCCCCAATGAATAGACCTGATGGAACTCCTATAAATGCAGTTTTTGGCTTTACTAATATGTTGGTTAAATTAATTGAAGATTATAGAGATGAAAAAATGATTGTTGTATTTGATGCAGCAAGAGAAAATTTTAGAAACAAAATTTTTAAAGAATATAAAGCTAACAGAGGTGAAACACCTGAAGATTTAATACCACAATTCGAAATTATTCGAGAATGTGTAGATGCTTTTAAAATTCCTCAAATCGAAATTGAAGGATTTGAAGCAGACGATATTATTGCAACGTATTGTAAATTAGCTACTAAACAAAAAATAAATTCTGTTATTGTTTCATCTGATAAAGACCTAATGCAGCTAGTGAACAAAAATGTTTCTATGCTTGATCCTATGAAGAATATGAAAATAGGTATTGATCAAGTAATTGAAAAATTCGGCCTTCCACCTGAAAAAGTTATTCAAATACAAGCTTTAACAGGAGACAAGGTTGATAATATACCAGGTGCTCCTGGTATTGGTCCTAAGACAGCACTTCAACTTATTGAAGAATTTGGAGATGTTTACAATCTAATTAAAAATGCAAATAAAATTCCTCAAGAAAAGAGAAGAAGAGTTATTACAGATCATAAAGAAGATATTTTGATTAGTTTAGAACTTGTTAAATTAAAAAATGACGTGGATGTATCACTTAAAATTGAAAATGTTCATACATATTCATCCATTAAGCAAAATGAAAATCTATCAAATTTTTTATCTATTCAGGGATTTAAAAGTATTGCAAAAAGGTTACAAGATAATTCTTTTATAAAATTTAATTCTTCTGATCAAAAAAAAATAAAAAAAACACAAAAAAATTATATTTTAATTAAAGATAAAAAAGATTTAGATAAACTAATTTTTTTAATAAAAGCAGTTGGTTTTTGTGCCATAGATACAGAGACAAATTCACTTAACATTGAAAATGCTGATCTAGTAGGCATTTCAATTTCTGTAGATGAAAATTCAGCTTACTATATTCCAATAAATCATAAAAATTTATCTAATACAAAACTAATTAAAGATCAAATTAGTGAAGAAGAAATTATTAAAGCCCTTAAAATTATTTGTAATGATCCTTCTATATTAAAAATTGGTCACAATATTAAATATGATTTAAGGATACTTGAAAAATATAATGTGAAAATGTTCTCTATTGCAGATACAATGTTGCTTTCATACGCATTAGACAATGGTGTCACTAAACACAACATGGATGATTTGGCATATTTACATTTTCAGCATTCAAATATTAAATATAAAGAAATTGTTGGATCTGGCAAAAAAGAAATTACATTTGATTTAGTAGAAATTGATAAAGCACTTGATTATGCTGCAGAAGACGCACTTATTACATTAAAGTTATTTAATTTTTTAAATGGAAGAGTTAAAAAAGAAAAAAATAATTTTGTTTATAATGAAATTGATTTACCTTTAATTACAGTTTTAGCTTCAATTGAAAAAAATGGAATAAAAGTTGATACAAAATACCTTGCTAAGCTTGGAAATGACTTTGAAAAAGAAAGTTTATTATTAGAAAAAAAAATTTATAAATTAGCAGGAAAAGATTTTAACATTGGTTCCCCAAAACAACTAGGCGAAATTTTATTTATTGATCTTAAAATTGAGGGAGCTAAAAAAACAAAATCTGGAACGTATTCTACTGATGTATCTACATTATCTAGTTTATCTGAGCAAGGATATGAGATTGCAAGTTTAATTTTAGAATGGAGGGAATTAACAAAATTAAAATCTACTTACACAGACTCACTACAAAGCCAAGCAACAAAAAATAACTCAAGAGTCCATACTTCTTACGGACTAGCTAATACACTTACAGGCAGATTAAGTTCAAATGATCCTAATCTTCAAAATATTCCAATTAGGACAGAAAAAGGTAAAAAAATTAGAAACGCATTTATAGCTGAAAATAAAAATAAACTTGTAAGTTTTGATTATTCTCAGATTGAATTAAGGTTGGCTGCTGAAATTTCAAAAGATAAAAATTTTACACAAGCATTTCTTAATGGAATAGATATTCATGCTTCAACTGCAATAGAAATATTTAATTTAAAAGATAAAGAAATTACTTCAGATCATCGGAGAAAAGCAAAAGCAATTAATTTTGGTATTCTTTATGGAATTAGCCCTTATGGTTTAGCTAAACAATTAAGTATTACCAACAGTGAAGCAAAAAAATATATTGAAAAATATTTTGCTCGCTATCCAAAAATTAAAGAATACATGGATGATCAAATTAGTTTTGCAAAAACAAATCAATATGTAAAAACAATTTTTGGAAGAAAATGTAATATTAGAGGTATTAATGATAAAAATTTTGCTGTTAGAGGTTTTTCTGAAAGACAATCAATTAATGCCCCTATCCAAGGAACTGCAGCTGATATAATTAAGATTGCAATGATTGAAATACAAAAAAATATTTTAGCAAAAAAACTTGACGCCAAAATGTTATTACAAGTTCATGATGAATTAATTTTTGAGATAAATGAAAAAAATATATCAGAATCTTCTATAATTATAAAAGAAATTATGGAAAAATCACATTTGCAATATAAAGATTTTATAGTACCTTTAACTGTAGAGTATGGCATTGGTAATACGTGGGGTGAATCGCATTAAATGGATAAAAAAAACAACAAAAAACCAAACCCTATAGCAAAAGAGCTCCGCAGTCCGAAATATAAACAAAGAACAGTTAAAAATAAAAAAGTTTATAGTAGAAAAAAGAAAAATATTAGTTAAAAATTTTCATCAGGATTGTTAAAGGCAAGCCATTTTTCAAGTTCGTTATACGTACCAATGTGCTTATTATTAATAATGATTTGAGGAAAAGTTTTTGCATTTGGAAATTTTTGAAAAAATTCGTTTCTTGTGAAATCTTTATCAAGCATAAATATTTTTGGATTATATTTAGACAGGCGCATTTTTGCTTTATCGCAAAATATACAATTATTTTTTGAATATATTTCTGCTTTCATCAGAAAGCATCATCAAAACTAAGAGATCTATCCGTTGGCCTTTGATATTCTGAAACTCTTTTTTCAAAGAAATTTGTAACATTTTGAACATCTAGTGCACGCATAAAATCAAATGGATTTTCTGTATTAAAAACTCTTTCAAATTCAAAAAGATCAGCAATTCTATCAGCTACTGCTTCAATATATTGACACATGAGATCTGAATTCATACCTATTAAGTCAACTGGTAATGCATCTTTTACAAACTCTTTTTCAAATGAAACTGCCTCTCTAACTATTTCTTCAAATTGTGATTGAGGTACTTCATTTTGAATTAGAGATAAGTCAGAAATATCTGAATCTGTTATTGAATTATTTTTAAACTTATCTCTTAGTGTTTTAAACATAAGGGCTGAGAAGCTAAAATGCATACCTTCATCCCTTGCAATCCAGTCGTTTGATAAAGCTAATCCAGGAAGCAATCCTCTTTTTCTAAAATAATAAATTGCACAAAATGAACCTGCAAAAAACAAACCTTCTACTAAGCCAAATCCAATAAGCCTTGTCAGTAGATTTTGATTGCCATTTAGCCATTTTGAAACCCATTGAGCTTTATGATTTATACATGGTACATTTTGAATAGCATCAAATAGAAGATCTTTTTCTTTTTGATCTTTTACATAGGCTTCTATTTGTAAACCATACATTTCAGCATGAATTGATTCATTAAGCATTTGCATAGAAATAAAACACCTTGCTTCAGGTATTAATATTTCTTTATAAAATCTGCTTGCAAGATTTTCATTTATCATTGCTTCTGAATTTGCAAAGTATGCTAATACATGTTTAATAAAATGTTTTTCACCTTCGGTTAGGGTTTCTAAATCTCTTAAGTCATCATGAAGAGAAACTTCTTCAGGTGTCCAAAAAGCTTGAATGTGAAGTTTATATCTATCCCAAATATCCTGGTGTTTTATTGGAAAAATTGATTTAACGCCTTTTGATATCATTATTTTATAATTTTATGCACTGCATGTTAAACATTCTTCCGGATCATTATTTTCTGTTACTTGTGATTTAATAAAATCTTGTTTAGCTGCTTTTTCTGAAGATACAGTAACTTTTACTGCGTCAACAGCTGATCTACTTCTTAGGTAGTACATACCGGTCTTCAGGCCTTTTTTCCAAGCATACATATGCATTGAATTAACTTTACCAAAAGTAGGTGTAGAAAGCCATAAATTCATTGATTGAGTTTGATCAATAAATGGAGCTCTGTCTGCGGCCATATCGATAACAGTTTTTTGTGAGGTTTCCCAAACAGTTTTGTAAGTTTCTTTTAGATCATTTGGAAAATCAGGGATATTTTGAACCGACCCATTTTCAAGAATTATTTTATCTCTCATTTCTTTATTCCACAATTTTCTTTTTGATAAGGCTTTAACCAAATGTCTATTCACTAATAAAAATTCTCCTGATAAAGTTTGTCTTTTATAAATATTAGATGTTTGTATTTGAAAAGTTTCTGTATTACTTAGTATTATACCGGTTGAAGCTGTAGGCATACATGCTGTTGTTAATGAATTTCTAACTCCATCTTTTTTAATTTTTTCCCTAAGCGTATCCCAATCCCACATTTCAGATGGTTTTGAATTCCATAAATCAAACTGAAATTTACCCTCTGAAAGAGGTGATCCTTTAAAAGTTGAATATGGACCTTTTTCTTTTGCAAGTTCATGTGAAGCTTCTAAAGCTCCAAAATAGATAGTTTCAAATATCAGCTTATTTACTTCTTTAGCTTTATCACTGTCATAAGCGATTTCTAGTTCAAAAAAAACATCAGCCAGACCCTGAATACCAAGACCAATAGGTCTGTGTTTACTATTAGACTTCTCAGTTTTGTCAGTTGGATAAAAGTTTATATCTATAACTTCATCTAAATTTTTTGTAGCTAATTTAGCTGTTTTATATAATTCTTTATAGTCGTATTCTTTTGTTTTAGCTTTATTAGATTTTTTAATAAACTTTGGTAGCGCAATAGAAGCTAGATTGCATACTGATGTTTCTGATTTATCAGAATATTCAACAATTTCAGCACACAAGTTAGATGATTTTATAACACCAATATTTTTTTGATTTGATTTATTATTTATTGAGTCTTTGTAAAGCATATATGGTTGCCCAGTTTCAATTTGTGCTTCAATAATTTTTGACATTAGAGATCTTGCATTAATTTTTTCTAAATGAGGCATATCTTTTTCATATTTTTCATACAACTTAACAAATTCCTCACCATATTTTTCAGAAAGTCCAGGACATTCATGTTCACTCATTAATGTCCAGTCTTTATCATCTTCAACTCTTTGCATAAATAAATCTGGTATCCATAGAGCATAAAAAAGATCTCGTGCTCTAAATTCTTCAGCACCAGTATTCTTTCTTAATTCTAAAAATTTTTCTATATCAGCATGCCAAGGCTCCAAATATACTGCAAAAGAACCTTTCCTTTTTCCACCTCCTTGATCTACAGATTTTGCTGTTTCATTAAATATTTTTAAAAATGGTATTAGTCCATTTGATTTTCCATTTGTTGATTTAATTCTACTTCCACTACCTCTGATATTATGTGCATGCATCCCTATACCACCAGCTGTCTTTGAAATGAGAGCACAGTCTTTAATTGTATTAAAGATACCCTCAATAGAGTCATCTTCCATTCCTATTAAAAAACAAGAAGATAATTGCTGCATTTTTAGACCACTATTGAATAAAGTTGGAGTTGCGTGAGTATAATATCCATTTGATAAACTATCATAGGTTTCTTTTACTTTATCAATATTAAAATTATCTCCTGAGACTGTTAATGCTACTCTCATCCATAAATCTTGAGGACGTTCAATAGTTTTATTCTCAAATTTTAATAAATATGCTCTTATTAAAGTTGTAAAAGCAAAGTAATCAAAATTATAATCTCTGTCATAATCAATTATGGATTCTATATCTTCTGCATTCGCCATTACTTTATTGTAATAATCTTTTCTCAATAGACCGTCGTCATAAAGATTTTTTGTTGAAATAATAAAACCAGGTGTATCTTTATGTAATGAATTTGCTTTTATTCTTGCGGCTAAGTATGAATAGTCTGGATGTTCAACAGTTAATGAAGCTGCTGTTTCCGCTAGGTAAGTATCAATTTCAGTTGATGTTATTTCATTATACAGACCCGGTACTGCCTTTTGTACTACAACAATAGGATCAATATTTAATCCAGTAGATAGAACCGATACTCTATTTGTAATTTTATCAAGTGATATTGGTTCTTTTATACCATCTCTTTTAGTTACCATCATGGAAGAGGCTTTCGCTCCAACTTGCTCTTTAAGTTTTTTAGTATGATATCTTGAAGCCGCTCTTTGTTCTCTGTACAGAACATATGCCCGTGCAACTTTATGGTGTTCATCCCTCATTAATGCAAGCTCAACCTGGTCTTGTATATCTTCAATATGAATCATATCACCATCAGCAATTCTTCTAGTTAGTGCAGAGACAACTTTGTGTGTTAAGATTGATACAGTTTTATGAATACCATTTTCTTGTTCCTTATCCTTATTTTTGTTATTTCTTATTTTAGTTTGAGCAAGAAATGCTTTTTTAATTGCATCAGAAATTTTATCTGATTTAAAAGGACTAATTGATCCATCTCTTCTAACTACATTTAAACTTAATAAATTTACACTTGCTTCTGTTTCATTTTTTTCTGATACCTGTGAGTGATCTGCCATTTTTTTAGTTACCTATTTCTTAAAATTTTATTGTCAAAAAACACAATATGTAGTGTCGCCGCAAAAAGACAATACAACATTTGGTCAATATCGCAATAAGAACAATACATGAACATTAATATAATTAATATAGATGTCAAACTTTATATTTATTTGAATATTAATTTATTAAAACAAGTAATTGAATTTAATATATTAAGTTATTAACCTAAGTCACAAATTATCAAATTCAAATTATTTTTATATTAATAAATTTAACTTAAATTTGCCATAAAATGTAAGTAAATTACTTTATGACATATATAGCACTTGTTGATGATGAAAGCTCGATTCGCACTTCAGTTTCTCTTGCACTAGAATCAGAGGGCTTTAAAGTAGATGTTTTCCAAAATGGATTAGAGGCACTTCAGGCTTTAGAAACCAAACATTATGATCTTGGTTTGTTTGATATAAAAATGCCTAAAATGGATGGAAATGAACTTTTGTCAAAAATTAGATCTAGCAAAAATGATTCTTTGAAAGACATGCCAATAATTTTTTTAACTTCAAAAGATCAAGAACAAGATGAAATTATTGGACTTAGAATGGGCGCAGCAGACTATATAACTAAACCTTTTTCACAAAAGCTTCTTAATGAGAGAATTAGAACTGTTTTAAGAATTTATCAAAATAGAAAATCTTCAAATAAAAAAGAAGATAGACCAACAAATAATTTAAAAAAAGGAAACTTAGAATTAGATGATTTAAAACAATTATGTTTTTGGAAAAATGAAGTCATTGAGCTAACAGTTGCTGAATTTAATTTAATTAAATCACTTGCAAAATATCCTGGAGTGGTAAAAGATAGGAATCAACTAATGGATGCTATGTATGGTGATAGTATTTATGTTGATGACAGAACAATTGATAGTCATATTAAACGATTAAGAAAGAAGTTTAAATCTTATGACCCAACATTCGACCAGATTCGTACAAGATATGGATCAGGTTATTCGTGGCGTGAATAAAAAAAATAAATTAGCTCTATATAATTTACCGCTTTCAATCCAAATTTTAACTATAAATATTTTTATAAGTTTGATTGGGTTTATTTTTCTTATTTTTTTCAATATTTATCTAATTCAAAATGATCAAACTTTTTTAAAAAAACATATTAATGCAAATCAAAATTTAAAAACAATTCAGGCTTTTCTTGAAAAAAATTCAATTATAAGAGTTCCTCTTTTTGATGACAATTGTAAAGGTGAAAATGTTGAAACTTGTAAAAAAGAAATAAATAGTAAAATCGATTTATCTGAACCAGTTCTTGAGCCAAAAATTACTCAAGAATTTATAATGAATAATTATTTAAATTCTGATTTAAATATTAAAATTTACAACGATGATTGGATTAGATTAGTTGATACTCATGATTTATATGACATGTCATTTGTTGAAGAAACAGAGCTTAAGGAAGATGATTTTAAGGAAAATAATTTTAATTTACTTGAATATTTTAGTCAAAAATACTTAAGTTTTTTCTCAAATTATCACAATTATTTAATCAATAAAAAATTCCATGATTTAACATCTCCTAAAAAAGCTGATATATTTTATGTCTCTGAAAGTATTAAAGATAAAGATATTATTGAATATAAAATAAAAGATAAGGAAAGTAACATCTTTCAATATATTACTGCTCCAATAATAAATAATAACAAAGTATATGGAGTTATAATTTTAGATTATCCTATTACTAATCAAACATCTGATTTAGGTATTATTTCTCTTAACATTTTAAGTTTTTTTATTTTATTTGTCTTAATAATGATTTTTTTATCATTAATCTTCTCACAAAGTCTCGTTAGTCCAATTAAAAAACTTTCAAGATTAACAATTTTAGAAAGAGAAAGGGTAAATGAAAAAAAAATTGTTTATCCAAATAGAAGTGATGAAATTGGAGTTTTATCAAAGGAAATACAAAATATGTCTATTGGATTAAAAACTCAAATTGAGCAGTTAGAAAAATTTAGTGCTGATGTATCTCATGAATTAAAAAATCCTTTAACTAGTCTCCAGTCAGCAATTGAGTTGATCGATAAAGACAGTATGTCAAAAGGGAATAAAAAAATATTGATTCAAAATATTCATAATGATTTAAAAAGAATGAATCAGCTAATAAATGATATTTCAAAGTTTACACGTTTAAAAGCTGAAATTGAATTAGAAAAAAACCAATATATTAATCTAAATAGTTTTATTGATGAAATCCCTAAAATTTTTACTAATAACAATAAGGAAATAAAATTTGTTTTGAAAAAAAATTCTGAAAATTTAGAAATTGTTGCAAATAAAAATAAACTATTTCAGGTTTTTATAAATTTAATTGAAAACAGTATTTCTCTATCTCCAAAACAATCAAAAATTCTTATAGAATTAAATAAATTAGATCAAAAAATGATTTGTATAAAAGTATATGATCAAGGTAAGGGGATTGATTTAAAAGATTCAGACAAGGTGTTTGAAAGATTTTATAGCGATAGACAAGACAATATAAAGAATCATACAGGTCTCGGATTATCTATTGCTAGAGAAATAATTACACATATGAATGGAAAGCTTTATTTGGATAAATCTAATAAAAGTGAGTACCCTGGTGCTTGTTTTTTTATTATTTTACCTGTAAGACACACTGCATAACTTATATTAAATTTTTAATTATAAATAATAGGAAGAAAAATGAGCCAAGATTATAAGGTTAAAGACATAGAACTTGCTGAGTGGGGTTTAAAAGAAATAGCTATTGCAGAGACAGAAATGCCAGGTTTAATGGCTCTTAGAGAGGAATATGGAGGAACCAAACCTCTAGATGGTGCAAGGATTGTAGGTTGTCTTCATATGACAATCCAAACTGCTGTATTGATTGAAACTTTGGTGCATCTTGGTGCATCTGTAAGATGGAGTTCTTGCAATATATTTTCTACTCAAGATCAAGCTGCAGCAGCTATAGCATCAAAGAACATTCCTGTATTTGCTTGGAAAGGAATGACAGATGAAGAATTCTGGTGGTGTATAGAACAAACTTTAACCGGACCTGATGGCTGGAAACCAAATATGATTTTAGATGATGGTGGAGATGCTACACAAATAATACATGAAAAATTCCCCGAGCTTTTAAAAGATATTAGAGGCTTATCAGAAGAAACTACAACCGGAGTTCATCGTTTAAAAGAAATGGAAAAAAAAGGATCATTAAAAGTTCCCGCAATCAATGTAAATGACTCAGTTACTAAATCAAAATTTGATAATCTCTATGGATGTAAAGAAAGTTTAGTCGATGGTATTAGAAGAGGAACTGATGTTATGATGGCAGGCAAAGTTGCGGTAGTAGCCGGTTATGGAGATGTTGGCAAAGGATCTGCAGCAAGTTTAAGAGGAGCAGGTGCAAGGGTTTGTGTTACAGAAATTGACCCCATTAATGCTTTGCAAGCGGCTATGGAAGGATATGAAGTTGTAACTATGGATGACGCCGCTTCTTATGGTGATATTTTTGTTACTGCTACAGGAAATCTAGATGTAATAACTTTAGATCATATGAGAAAGATGCGTGACAGAGCAATCGTTTGTAATATTGGACACTTTGATAATGAAATTCAAACTGAAGCATTGCAAAACTATAAATCTGATGAAATTAAGCCTCAAGTGAGAGAAGTTGAATTTCCTGATGGAAAAAAAATATTATTGTTGTCTGAAGGTCGTCTAGTTAATTTAGGTAATGCAACAGGACATCCAAGCTTTGTAATGAGTGCTTCTTTTTCCAATCAAGTAATTGCACAAATTGAACTCTGGCACAATTACAAGAATTACGAAAATAAAGTATATGTTTTGCCAAAAAAATTAGATGAAAAAGTTGCTTTATTACATTTGAAAAAAGTTGGAGCAAAATTAACTGAGTTAAATGAAAAGCAAGCAGAATATATTGGCGTTAGTAAAACAGGACCATTTAAGGATGATACTTACAGATATTAGGAGGAAAGAATGAGATCATATTTATTTACAAGTGAATCAGTATCAGAGGGGCACCCAGATAAAGTTTGTGACAGAATATCGGACATGGTTGTTGATAGCTATTTATCATCAGGTGATCCAAAAACTAGAGTTGCGTGTGAAACACTTACTACTACTAATAAAGTAGTTTTAGCTGGTGAGGTAAGAGGTCCAACAATACCAAAAGAGCAAATCATATC
Organism: uncultured Alphaproteobacteria bacterium; assembly: GCA_902586695.1. GTDB lineage: Bacteria > Pseudomonadota > Alphaproteobacteria > HIMB59 > CACPNW01. The sequence goes on from CACIIL010000007.1 coordinate 15,936, forward strand.
TCAAGTAAGAGACTGTATTAAGGATATTGGATATGAACAAGATGGCTTTCATTGGCAAAATTGTGAAATAGATTATCATCTACATCCTCAGTCATCAGATATAGCCATGGGAGTTGACTCTGGAAGTGATAAAGAAGAGGGCGCAGGAGATCAAGGTATTATGTTTGGTTTTGCATGTAGAGATACAGAATCTTTCATGCCAGCTCCAATTCATTATTCTCATCAAATTTTGTATAAAATGGCTCAAGCAAGAAAAGATGGATCAGCTCCTGGTTTAGAGCCTGATTCAAAAAGCCAAGTAACAATGCTTTATGAAAATGGAAAGCCTTGTAGAGTTACATCATTGGTAATTTCATCACAACACAAAGAAGGTTTATCACCGGCAGATGTAAAAGAGATTGTTAAGCCTTATGTGTATGAATGTATACCAAATGAATTACTCGAAGGTCTCAAAGATGAAGAATTTTATGTTAATCCAACTGGAAATTTTGTAATTGGAGGCCCAGATGGTGATTCTGGTTTAACAGGTAGAAAAATTATAGTAGATACTTATGGAGGTGCTGCACCTCATGGAGGAGGAGCATTTTCAGGTAAAGACCCATCAAAAGTTGATAGATCAGCAGCATATGCGGCTAGATATTTAGCTAAAAATGTTGTTGCAGCAGATCTTGCTGATGAATGCACAATACAATTATCTTATGCAATAGGAGTTTCAAAACCTTTATCAGTTTATGTAAGCACTAATGGTACAAATAAAATTGATGAGAAAAAAATAGAAAAATCTGTTCAAGATTTATTTGATCTTAGCCCAAGAGGAATAAGAGAGCATTTAAAGCTATCTAATGCAATTTATGTTCCAACTTCGGCTTATGGACATTTTGGAAGAGAACCAACTGATAAAGGTCATTTTACTTGGGAGAAAACAGATTTGGTAGATTCATTAAAAAGTATACTTTAAATTTGCAGGAAAAATCTCTTACTTTAGATTTAAAAGGTTTAGAAAATTTTTGTGAAGATGTATCCCTTAATATTAAAGTAGGAGATATTATTTGTTTATTTGGTGAATTAGGATCGGGTAAAACAACATTTGCACGAAATCTAATAAAATCAATTTATAAGAACAATAAATTAGAAAAACCTGATTCTATAAAAAGCCCATCTTTTCCTATTCTACTTACTTATGAAGTTAATAAATTTGAAATTTATCACTATGATTTGTATCGCATTTCAAAAAGTGCTGAATTAGAAGAAATAAATATTTTTGAAGAATTAAATAACTCAATTACCCTTATTGAATGGCCTGAAATTATTTTAGATAGTTTAAAAGATTACAATATTTATTCTGTAAATATAAATATTGTTGATGAAGTTAGAAGAAACATAAAACACAATTTAATTTTTAATTCAAATGAAATTTAATTTACAGGATGTTTATCAAATAAAAAGTGGAGCATCACATAAAAAAATTTATAGATTTAAAAAAAAAAATGAAGCGAAGATAATTGTAGATTTTTCATATAACTATAATGATTATTCATCTTTTTTAGTAGTTAATAATTTTTTATCAATGATGAATATTTCTGTTCCTAAAATATTTGAAACTGATGATTCACAAAACATAATCATTATGGAAGATTTTGGTGATATTAGGTATGATAAATTAATAAATAGAATTGATCCTAAAGAAATTTTGATAGACGCCATAAATTCATTAATAGAAATTCAAAATTCACAAAAACCAACAGTAAACAGATATTTAAAACAATATAATTTTTCTACTTTTGAAATTGAGATAGCTGAATTTGCAGATTTTTACTTACCTATAAATAATATTAGTAATGATGTTATTGATGAATTCTTTTATATTTGGAAATCAGAGTTTGAAAATTTAAATTTTAAATGGGATTCTTTTGTTCATAAAGATTTTGAGCTATCGAATTTAATGCATCTAAAAAAGAGAAAGCGTCATTTAAAGTGTGGAATACTTGATTTTCAAAATGCATTTATTGGATTTTCAGGTTGGGATGTTTTTTCTCTTCTAGAAAATCCAAGAATATATTTTGAAGATAAGTATAATGATGAATTGCTTGAATATTTTTTTGATAATACTAATCAAAGTATATCTTTTAGAGAATTTTTAATTCAATATTATTTTCTTAATACAGCAAGGCAAACAAGAATTATTGGAAGATGGATAAATTTAGATAAAAAAAATAAAAACAATAATTATTCAAAGTATCTAAATATTACAGTTAAAAGACTTCAAAAAAGTTTATTTAATCTTCAAAATGCAAAACTTTCTAAATTATATGATAAAATAATATTTTAATGACTAGTTTTAATTTAATGATATTAGCTGCTGGATATGGAAAGCGAATGAAAAAATTAACTCATTCTCAGCCAAAACCTTTGTTGAAAATAAATAACAAAGAGCTAATTCGACATAATATAGATTTCTTTATAAATTTAGGATGTAAAAAAATAATTATAAATACTCATTATCTGCATGAAAAAATTCAAAATTTTATTGAAGTCAATTATTCTAATCAAAATATTAAATTAATCTATGAGTCTACTTTATTAAATACAGGTGGGGGTATTAAAAATGCTCTAAAGTTATTAGGAAATAAAAATTTTTTAGTTTCTAATGTAGATATTCTTTGGAAAGAAGAAAATAAAAAAGATGTAATAAATTTTATTAAAAATTATCAAGAAATCCAAGCATGTAAGTTATTACTAGCTAAAGAGGAAAATTTTTTAGGTTTAAAAAAATCAATAGGTGATTTTAAATTTCAAAACAAACTAATTAAACGTTGGAAAAAAAATGATCCATATTTATATTTTACTGGTTTACAAATAATAAACCCTCGTATTTTTGACTTAGTAGATGAAAATTCTTTTTCTATAAATATGTTATGGGATTTGCTTATAACTAATGAAAAACTTGAAGGTGAAATATCATATTCTAATATTGTTCATATAGGAGATATAAACTCATTTAATCAATTTAAAGATGATTGATACTTGAATATATATTTAAAGTGCTTACTTTTATCTTATGAGTACACATATTATAACAGACAGTAATTTTGATGAAGAAATTAAAAATTCTCAACTTCCGATATTAGTTGATTTTTGGGCAGAATGGTGTGGGCCATGTAAGCAAATTGGACCTATTCTTGAAGAAATAGGTGAGGCAAAAAAAAATAAGCTTAAAATTTTGAAATTAAATGTTGATGAAAATCCACAAACTCCTCAAAAATTTGGTGTTAGGGGTATACCAACTTTGATGCTTTTTAAAGATGGAAACCTTGTAGATACTAAAGTTGGAAGTTTACCAAAGAATATGCTTGAATCTTGGCTCGATCCAAATCTATAAATATTTTTTTCTTATTTTACCTACTAAGTAAAGTGACCCAGTAATCAAAATGTATTTGTTGGGCTCCTTTATTAATACTTTATTTATGCTAATTAAATTTTTTTTGATTACGGTATCTAATTTGAGTTTTTTTGCAATATTATAAATCTCTTTTTGTGTATATGCATTTATTTCATTAGGTATCTTGATTGGGTACAGAGTATCTATATTTTTTTTAAGTATTGATAAAAATTCAAAAGCTCTTTTATTATTTAACATACCAAATATTATATTCGGTCGAATATTATTTTCTTTAAGATATTTATTTAGTTTTTCTGCACCAGATAAATTATGTGAGCCATCTAAAATAATGTATTTATTCTTAAATTTTATTTTTTCAATTCTTCCAGGCCATTTTGTATTAAAAATACTTTTACCTAAAGATCTTAATTTAATATTGTAGTTATTTTGTTTGAGTATTATAGCAGTAGTTAAAGCAGTAGATGCATTTTCGATTTGATGTAGTCCTTGCAATGAAGGTCTTCTTATAATTTCTTCAGTTTTTTGAAATTTAAATACAAATTGCTTTTTATTTATTATTTTAAATTTATAATCATAATTAAAATGATAAACATTTTTTTGTTTTCTTAGTTTTTTTAAAATAAAATTATTAACCTCTTTATTTTGTTTAGCTATTATTACATTTTTGGTATTTTTAATAATTCCAAGTTTTTCTTTAGTAATTTTTTTTAGAGTGTTTCCAAGAAATTCTTCATGATCTATACCTATTGCAGTAATTATACTTATAATTTTTTTTGAAATTATATTTGTTGCATCTAATCTTCCACCTAACCCTGTTTCAAGAATTAAAAAATCTGCTTTATATTTAGAAAAGAGAAAAAAGGCTGCTGCCGTAGTTATTTCAAAAAATGTAATTGGTTTATTTTTATTAACTTTTTTAACAAATTGTAAGCTCTTTAATAAACTTTTTGGACTAACTTGTTTATTATTAATGTTTATTCTTTCACTAAACTTTTCTAAATGAGGAGATGTGTAGGTATGTACTGAATAATTATTATTTTTGAGAATATTTTTAATAAAACTTAATGTTGATCCTTTCCCATTAGTTCCTGCTATGTGAATAGTGGGAGGTAAATTTTTGTGAGGGTTTCCTAATTTTTTAAGTAAATTTTCAAGTCGATTTAATGATAAATCAATAAATTTTGGATGAAGATTAATAAATTCTTTTAGTAATTGATCTGTTTTAGTAACCACTTTAATTAAGTGATATGACTAATAATATTTTCAAGATTATGTTTTAAATCCTTTCGGTGACAAACTATGTCAACCATACCGTGCTCTTTTAAATATTCGGCTTTTTGAAAATCAATCGGAAGTTCTTCTCTTATAGTATCTTGTATAACTCTTTTACCAGCAAATCCTATAGTAGATCCTTGTTCTGCAATAGTTATGTCACCTAACATAGCAAAAGATGCTGTTACCCCACCGGTAGTAGGTTCAGTTAATACTACTATATAGGGAATTTTATTTTGATTTAATAATTCTACGGCAGCGACTGTTCTTGGCATTTGCATTAAGCTAATTGCTCCTTCCTGCATTCTTGCACCTCCTGAAGATGTAAAAACAACAAAAGGACACTTTTGTTCCATTGCTATTTTTGCACCTTTTACAATTGCTCCACCAACTGCTCTACCCATTGAGCCGCCCATAAATTCAAAATTCATTAAGCCACAAACTATATCTGATTGACCAATTTTTGTATTAAGAAGAATAAAAGCATCTTCTCTTTTTGTTTTTTTTCGATATTCTTTAAGCCTATCTTTATATTTTTTTTTATCTGAAAAATTTAAGGGATCATCATTAATTTTCTCTAATTCAATTTCTTTCCTATCCTCCTTAGAAAAAAGTAAATTAATTCTATCATCTACTGACATACGAAAGTGATGATTGCATGTAATGCATACTTGTAAATTTTCTTTTAGATCTTTATGATGAATCATATTTCCACATGAAGGACAATTCTGCCATAGATTTTCTGGCACGTCTTTTCTTTTAACAAGAGCTGAAAGTTTTGGTTTTACAAAGTTTGTTAACCAATTCATTAAGCTACTCCCTGTTTTAAATCTTTTGTAAAAAGATCAATTTCGCAAATCATATTATTTTTATCATGAAGGTTGTTTTTAATAATATTGACTATACTTGAGCCTACAACTACCCCATCTGTGAAAGAACTTATTTCCTCTACATCTTTTCTGTTTTTAATTCCAAAGCCTGCAACTATAGGTAGCTTAGTGTATGATTTAATTATTTTAATCGATTTTCTTAAATACTCAATATTTGCAGAATTTTGTCCTGTAATTCCTGTAATAGTAACATAGTATAAGAAACCAGATGCATTATCTAGAATCGTTTTTAGTCTTTTTTCATCAGTAGTTGGTGTGACTAATCTTATAAGATCAATATTTTTTTCTTTAGTTTTTTTATAAAGTTCTGAATCTTCTTCTGGTTGTAAATCTACAATTATCAGTCCATCAATACCCACCTCAGTACATCTAGAAGTAAAATTATCAATACCAAAATTAAAGATTGAATTATAATAACCCATCAGAATAATAGGTATTTCCTTGTTATGTTTTCTTACTTTCATAACAAGGTTAAAAATATCATTAATATTAGTTCCATTTGCAATTGATCTTAAACTTGATTCTTGAATAGTTGGTCCATCTGCCATTGGGTCTGAAAAAGGCATTCCAATTTCTATTATATCTATACTATTACCTATTATAGTGTTAAGAATTTTTAAACTTGTATCTAAGTCTGGATCTCCCCCAGTGGTAAAAGTTATCAATTTCTTTTCTTTTTTTTCAAAGATTTTTTTAATTCTATCTGACATTATAATTTAATATTTAATTCTTCTGCTATGGTGAATATATCTTTATCACCCCTGCCACACATATTCATAACTACGATTTTATCTTTACTATATTTTTTTGCTATTCTTTTTAAAACTGCAAGTGCGTGAGAAGGTTCAAGCGCTGGTATAATACCCTCTAAATTGCAACAGTATTGGAATGCTTTTATCGCTTCATTGTCTGTTGCGGACATATATTTAACTCTTTTTTGTTCAAATAAATAAGAGTGTTCAGGACCAATTCCAGGATAATCAAGGCCAGCAGATATTGAATGTGCTTCATCAATTTGACCATCTTCGGATTGTAAAAGATAAGTTTTGTTCCCATGTAAAATACCTGGTTTTCCACCACTTAAACTTGCGGCATGTTGGCCTGAGTCAATACCATGACCAGCAGCTTCTACTGCAATCATTTCTATTTGTTTCTCATCAAGAAATTCATGAAATAAACCTAAAGCATTAGATCCCCCACCAATGCAAGCAATTAATAAGTCAGGAAGTCTATTTTCTGCTTTTAATATTTGTTGCCTAACTTCTTCACCTATAACAGACTGAAAATCTCTTACCATTGCAGGGTATGGGTGAGGACCAGCAGCCGTACCTATAATATAAAATGTATCTCTTACATTAGTTACCCAATCTCGGAGAGCTTCATTCATTGCATCTTTTAGAGATTTAGATCCTGTTGAAACACTTCTTATATCTGCACCAAGTAACTTCATTCTAAAAACGTTGGGTGATTGTCTCTTAATATCTTTTTCTCCCATATATACAATACAAGGTAAACCAAATAATGCACACACTGTTGCTGTTGCAACACCATGCTGTCCAGCTCCAGTTTCTGCTATTATTCTTTTTTTGCCCATTTTTTTTGCCAAAAGAATCTGACCCATGCAATTATTTATTTTATGTGCACCAGTGTGATTTAATTCATCTCTTTTAAAATAAATTTTAGGTCCGCCTAGATCTTCAGTAATTCTTTGAGCAAAAAAAAGAGGACTTGGTCTGCCAACATATGTTTCCATATAATAGTTTAAATCTTTTTTAAATTTTTTATCATTTTTGATTTTATCATATTCTTGTTCTACCTCGAGTATAAGTGGCATCAAAGTCTCAGAGACATACCTTCCACCAAAAGCACCAAAATAACCTTTGTCATTAGGTAATTGTTTAAATGAATTCTTAATTGTCATAAAATTTTTTAAATAAACTATTTATCTTAGTATTGCTTTTTATACCTTTTGACTCTTCTACACCTGATGAAAGATCAATTCCATGAGGATTTATTAAATTTTGTATTTTTTTTATATTGTCTTCATTTATTCCTCCTGAAATAAACCATGGTAAATCAATTTTTTGTCCTTTTAGTAAATTCCAATCAAAAGATTTTGAATTTCCTCCAGGTAGTTCATCATTATTTGGCTTATAATCAAAAAGTAAATAATCAACATTTCTATAACTATTAACTTTATTTAAATCATTAGCATTATTGATAGATACTTTTTTAATTATTTGTAAATTAAATTTTTTTTTAATTTCATCTATGTATGATTGATCTTCCTCACCATGTAATTGAATATATTTTAAATTAAGAAATTTAATAATTTTTATTAGATCTTGAATATTATGATCAACAAAAACACCTACTGGATTAATTTTAAGTTCTTTAGAGAGATCGACTAGAGTGTTAGCTTGACTTAAAGTAATGTTTCTTGGGCTTTTTTCATAAAAAATCATTCCAAAAAAAGCAACTTTATTTTCTTCACAACAAATTAAAGATTCTTTGTTTTTTAGTCCACAAATTTTAAAAATCATTTTATTGAATTGATTGATTAATTTTTTTTAATGTTTCAAGCGGGTTATTTGATTCAATAATTGGTCTACCTATTACTAAGTAATCCGCACCAAGTTGAATAGCTTTCTTTGGTGTAAGAATCCTTTTTTGATCATCATTTTTATTAGGTAAGGTATTTTCAGGTCTTATTCCAGGAACAACTAAAATCATTTTTTTACCTACTTCTTTTCTTACTATCTCAATTTCAAGTGGGCTACAAACTAGGCCATTTAAATTATTTTGCTTTGCATACTTTGCAAATTTTTTAACTAAAATATTTAAATTTTTTTCATTGTAGTATTTTGAGGTTTGTTTATTATTTAGACTAGTTAATACAGTAACACCCAAAACTTTTGTTTTTTTATTTTTAGCTATTCTTGAATTGATTTGCATTTGATCACCTCCACTTATGTGGATAGTTGTAAAAATTGGATTAAGCTTAGATATTGCTTTAATTCCCTTTTCTACTGTATTGGGAATATCATGAAGTTTAAGATCTAAAAATATTTTTGGGCATATTTTATAAATTTTTTTATAACCCTCAATTCCAAAATTATAAAAAAATTCGTGACCAATTTTAAAAGCAAAAACTTCTTTTTTTAATTTATTAACTAATCTTATTGCTTTTTGTAAGTTGCTTAAATCAATTGCGACAATAACTTTTTTATTCATCACCTTTAAGTTTTGAATTCAATTTATTGTGAAGTATTTTCCCAATTTTAAAATGTAATTTAAAACTTTCTTTTTTAAATACTTTTTCATTTGTTTTTGGATTTCTTACTTCTTTTGCTTTATTAACTTTTTTCTTTAATGTTCCAAAGCCTCTTAATTCTACTTTCTTACCTTCATTTAATGCATTAATAATTTTCTTTGTAAAAATGTTAAAAACTTGTTCTATGTCGTTGTCACTGAGATTTTTTTGTCTTGATTCTAATTTTTTAAGAATATCAGATTTTAACATCTGATTTTAATCTTTTTTCTTTAAGAATGATCCAAGTATATCACCTAAAGATGCTCCAGAGTCGCTTGAACCATATTTTGACAGAGCTTCTTTTTCATCAATTATTTCAATTTCTTTAATTGATAAATTTAAAGTTCTTGTTTTTTGATCAACAGATATAATGATTGAGTCGACTTTTTCATCGATTGCAAATCGTTCAGTTTTTTGTTCATTTTTGTCTTTTGAAAGATTTGATTTTTTTATAGTTCCTAAAATATTATCATTAAGTTGAATAGATAGAAATTTTTCACTTATCTCTTTAATTTTTCCTGTAACTTTTGATTTCAAAGGATGTTTTTGTAAATATTCTTGAACAGGGTCACTTTCTAGTTGTTTAATACCTAGGCTTATTCTTTCCTTATCAACATTTATTTCTAAAATTTTAACTTTAACTTTGTCGCCTTTCTTGAATTTTTCAAGAATTTCTTGGCATTTTTTTTCTTCCCAGCTTAGGTCAGAAACATGTACCATTCCATCAATCTCATCGTGAACTTTTACAAAAATACCAAAATCTACAATATTAACAACTTCAGTATCAATAATGTCATTAACTTTAATTTCATCTTTTAATTTATTCCATGGATTTAATTTTGTTTGTTTTAGGCTACAATTAATTTTTTTCTTATCAGTATCTATTTCAATTATTTTTACATTTAATTCTTCATTAACTGAAACTAATTTTGAAGGATGCGGAGGTTTTTTTAACCATGTCATTTCATTAAGAGAAATTACACCATCATATTTGTCATTTATAAGTAAATTGATACTAGTATCATTAATTGAATTTACTTTTGCAGTGACATTTTTATCAACTTTTATTTCTGTATCAATATTATCCCATGGATTTTCTGTAAGTTGTTTGATTCCTAAACTTAACCTTGATAACTCTTGATCAAATTTTAAAACTTTAACCTTAATATTTTCGCCTAAAGTCAAAATCTCTGAAGGAGAACTAATTTTCGTCCAAGAAATGTCAGTGATATGAACTAATCCATCCATACCTCCAAGATCAATAAATGCTCCGTAGTCAGTTAAATTTTTAACCTTACCTTCCACAATAGATCCTTCATTAATTGAACTAAGTAATTCTTCTCTTTGTTCCTTTAACTCAACTTCAGAAATAGCTTTTCTTGAAACAACAATATTACCTCTAAATTTATCCATTTTTAAAATCATTAATTCTAGAGGTTTATTTAATAATTCCTTTGTGTCTTTAACAATTTGTCTCGTGTCTATTTGACTTCCTGGCAAGAAGGCTACTACTCCATTTAAATCAACACTCATACCTCCTTTAACTCTATTAAAAGGTATGCCGGTTACAACTTTATTATTATCAAATGAGTCTTGAAGCTGATTCCAAGATCTTTGTTTTATTGCTTTTTCTCTTGAAAGAACTGTTTCACCATTTGCATTATCAACACTTTCAATAAATACATCAAAAGAATCACCAACACTAATTTCGGGCTTTTGACCAGGTCTATGAAATTCAGATAAAGGTATACGCCCTTCACTTTTAGAGCCCACATCAATTGTGACTAAATCATTATCAACAGATATAACATTTCCAGAAACAATTGTTTTTTCCTTAACAATGGCATCTTTAAAAGATTTAGAAATTAAATTTTCATAGTCTTCATTAGATAACTTATTATTAATTGTATTCACCATTAATTAATACTTTCCATTATTTTAACAATTTGTTTTGATGTTTGTGTAAAAGATTTAGAATTATCAATAATCTTAGAACCTCTAGGTATTACTAAAGGTGAGTTTTTTCTTGATTTATCTTTTTTATCTCTCAATTTAATATCCTCTAAAATTTTTCGGTATATAGACTTTTCCCCATTATCAATCAACTGTTTATATCTTCTTTTAGCTCTTATATTTACATCAACGTCAACATATAGCTTAAGATAGGCCTTTTTGAATACTACTGATCCAATATCTCTTCCATCAATTACAAACCCTTTTTTATTAGATAAGGTCTTTGTAACTAATCTTTGTTGTGAGTTAACAAATTCCCTCACAAATTTATATTTTGCTATTTCTGATGCGATGAAACCAATTTTTTCTTCTCTCAATCCACTAAACTTTCTTAAAGATATTTTATCTATCTTTTTTATGAGATTTTTTATTCTTTTTTTTTCATAAAATTTAATTTTATTTTTCTCGATTTCATAAGCGAGTCTTCTATAAAATATACCTGAGTCTATGTGAAATAATTTATATTTTCTTGCTATAAATTTTGAAATTTTTTCTTTTCCAGATCCGGCGGGACCATCTACAGTAATAATTTTATTCACAAAAAGATACCACCTGCATTATTATAAATTTGAATAAAATTTGGAAAACTAGTTTTTATAGAATCAACATCCTCTATCGACAAGTTACCTACTCTGGAACCCATAACAACAAATGACATTGCTATTCTATGATCAAAATCAGTTTTGATATTATTATCTTTGGGATTATAATTTTCTGAGGGATTAATTATAAGATCATCATTGATAACGTCACATTCGCAACCACATCTTAACAAATTTAATCTAATTAATTCAAGACGATTACTTTCTTTTACTTTTAATTCACCTAGACCTCTAAAAATACTCCTACTGTTTGCAAAAGCTGCAGCAATAGATAAAATAGGGTATTCATCAATCATCAATTTTGCCATTTCTGAATTTAATTCACAACCTTTTAAATCAGAATATTCAACATCAATATCTGCTACAATTTCATTTGAAATAGTTCTTTTATTTTTAACAATAATTTTTGCTCCCATCATTTTTAGTGCTTTTAAAATTCCATCTCTTGTTGGATTGATATTTATATTTTTTATAGAAATTTTAGAGCCCTTATTGATTAAGGCAGCGACTATTAAGAAGGCACTACTTGATAAATCTGATGGCACATCAATATTAGTGGCCTTTAGTTCCTGTTTTCCAATAATATGAATTGAATTTTCTTTTTCAGTTTTTTTTATATCTATATTAGCATTGAAAGATTTAAGCATATTTTCAGTATGATCTCTTGTTATATTTTTTTCAATTATTGTACTTACCCCCTCAGTATTTAAAGCAGCTAATATTAATCCAGATTTTATTTGAGCAGATGCTATTTTTACTTCAATTTTTGAATTTTTAAGTTTTCTACCAATAATTTTTAATGGAAGTGTACCAGTACTATTTTCAAATTTGGCACCCATTATTTTTAATGGGTTTGTTATTCTTTGCATAGGTCTTAATGATAGAGATTTATCGCCCTCAATAACAGAATTAAAAGATTGAGAAGCAAGTAGACCTGTAAGTAATCTTGCACTTGTTCCTGAATTCCCTAAATAAATATTTTTTTTTGGTTTTGATAGTCCATTTAAACCATTTCCATAAATTATAATTTTGTTTTGTTCATTTTTAATTTTTACTCCTAGTAATTTAAAAGCCTCTAAAGTATGGATTACATCATCTGACATTAAAATATTATTTACTTCTGATATTCCTTTTGCAATAGATGGAATAATAATTGATCTATGCGATATAGATTTATCTCCAGGAATCTTTATATTTCCTGTTATACCAGAGCTTATTTTATCAGATATCATTTATATTTTGAATTCAGAGCCTAAATAAAATTTTTTAATTTTCTCATTTGATACTGCTTCCTGTGGACTTCCTTCAAAATAAATACTTCCTTCATTTACAATATAAACTTTATTCACTATTTTTAGAGTTTCTCTAACATTATGATCAGTAATTAAAACTCCAATATTTTTTTTAGTAAGAGTTTTGATTATTGTTTTAATTTCTTCAATTGATACTGGATCTATTCCAGTAAGCGGCTCATCCAATAGCAAAAACTTTGGTCTTGAGGCAAGTGTTCTTGCAATTTCCAACCTTCTTCTTTCTCCTCCAGATAAAACCACAGATTTAGATTTTTTAACATGGCTAATATTGAATTCATTCAATAAACCTTCAAGGATTATTTGGTGCTTATTTTTATCTTTTTCAACTACTTCTATAATTGACATAAGATTATCTTCTACATTCATGCCTCGAAAAATAGATGGCTCTTGAGGTAAATAACCTATCCCTTTTGTGCCTCTTGAATAAATCGGAGTTTTTGTAATATCTATTTTATCAAGAATAATAGATCCGCTATCTGGTTTTACCAATCCTACAATCATATAGAAAGTTGATGTTTTGCCAGCACCATTAGGTCCAAGTAATCCAACTATTTCTCCTCTTTGTATTGATAAACTGATATCTCTTACAACTTTTTTATTACCATAGGTTTTTGAAATTTTATTAATTATAAGACCATCATCAAGTAATTGAAATTTACTCATCTGTTCCTGCAATGATTGCTTTAACTTTTTTTGAATTATTTGAGGAAACTTTATATGAATTTTTTGTTGTATTAATTATTCCGTAGTCACCTGAAATAATTTCATTACCTCTTTTTATTAGAACATTATCAAATAATTCAATTGTTGATTTTTTTTTATCATAAACTGCTTTTTTAGAAAACATTTCTATATCATCTGTTTTAATATTTAATTTATTTTTATCTTCAACATTTAGATTGGCAATATCTCTTTTATTGTTGATTATTTCAAAAGTACCATCTATTTTTGAGCCAGTAATATATATATTATCACTAACTAATTTTGAATTAGGTCCATCAATTAAAAAAGTACTATTAAGATTATTAACAATTATTTTACCATCTGATAACATTTCAGTAGTTTCTAAATATAATTCACTATTATTGCCATTAATAAAAATTTTTTGATCTTTTATATTAAATTTAACATTATTACCCTTGCCATTTAGATTATATAATTCAGATATAAATTCTACATTTTCACTAGCTACTAATTCTCTAATATCATAAAGATCTTTATCAAAAAATATTTTGACTAATTGCCCCTTTAGTTCTAAATCGTCTGAAAAAATCTCAACATTTTTTTTTAATAAATAATATTTTTCTTCTTGAAAAACCTCAATACCATCTTCTGTAGTTATTTCTGTTTCTCCAGCATCTCTAGAAATTGCTGAATTAAAATAAAATGTTATAAAAAAAAAAATTATTAGTTTAATCATTTTAATGTTAATTTTGTTTTGCCTTTAAAGTTTATTATATTACCATTTTCAATTATATCAAAACCAACAGAGTCTATATAAGCATTTTTTGAAACAAATATTGATTTGTTATTACTTGATGCAACCAAATTTTTTTTATTAAAGATAACATTATCACTATAGATTTTAAATTTATTTGACTTAAAAATTACATTATTTTCAAGCATAATTTTATCTTCTGTTAAAAAATTTCCTTCATTTGCGGTAACAGATATTTTTTGTTTATTACTATTTATTGAAAATTTTGGCTTAGTAATATCAGCTGTTTTTTTATTTAGTAAAATATTATTTGTTTTTGTTACATTTGATTGCAAATAAACAAAAGAAATTAAAATAAAAATCATAAAAAAAACAAAAAATGAAAATATTAAAAATATTTTTTTATTCAATGATAGTAGGTAATTCAAATCAGGTACTTAACCTCAATAAATCGTGAATATGTATTATTCCAATTGGTTTATTTTTTTCACATATAAATAGACTAGTAATTTTTTTACTATTCATTATGTTTAATGCTTCCCCTATAAGCATATTTTTTTCACCAGTTGTTGGTTTTTTTGTCATAAGATCAACTGCTTTTAAATTGAAAAAACTATCATTCATACTTCTTCTTAAATCCCCATCTGTTATTATACCTACCAAGTTTTTTTTATGATTAATTACTCCAATGCATCCAAAACTCTTTTTTGTCATTGTAATAAGAGTTTTTGTCATTTTTTCATTTTCATTGGCTAATGGTATTGATTTTCCAATGTGCATTATTTCAGAAACTTGTTTTAGATCTTTGCCTAAATTTCCACCAGGATGAAATTTTTTAAATTGACTACTTTTAAAGCCTTTTAATTCTAATAATGACATAGCTATACAATCACCTATAACTAACGATAATGTTGTAGAACTTGTTGGAGCAAGATTCAAAGGGCAAGCTTCTAAAGGTTTTTTATACACAATTCCTATAGTAGAATTTTTATTTAAAGAACTTTTAATATTGCTTGAAATACTTATGAGCGGTATGTCAAAACGTTTAGCATAATTTATAATATTATTTAGCTCAGAAGTTTCACCTGAATTTGAAATAGCTATAATGCAATCATTTTTTTTTATTCCTCCTAAATCTCCGTGACTTGCTTCAGTAGGATGAATAAAGTAAGATGGTGTTCCTGTAGATGATAGTGTTGCTGAAATTTTATTCCCTATGTGTGCACTCTTACCTATACCAGTAACTATTACTCTTCCCTTTACTTTGCTTAAAAGTATTACTGCTTTATAAAATTTATCATTAAAAATTTTTGTTAGGTTTTTTAATTCTTTTATCTCTATTGATAGTGTTTTTTTTGCTCTATTTATAAGTTTTGATTTATTCATTTTAATGTTTAAATATATCTACATCCTGCCAACCTAATAAATCTAAATCAGCTCTATGGGAAATAAAACTAAAACAAGTATCTGCAATATTTTTTCTATTTTCTCTATCTAGCATAATATCTAATTGTTTTTTTATTTTATGCAGATAAAGAACGTCTGTAGCTGCATATTTTTTTTGTTTTGCAGAAAGTTTTCCTCCCCAGTCCGATGACTGTTCTATTTTAGAAATGGATTTATTTAATAATTCTTTACAAAGATCCTTATATCCATGCTTATCAGTATAAGTTCTTGTGAGCTTAGATGCTATTTTTGTACAATAAATATTCTCGATCTTTATTTTTAAACTATTTTTTAATACAGCTACATCAAATCTAGCATAATGAAATATTTTCATAATTTTATTATTTTCTAAAAGCTTAATAAGATTCTTTGGTTTTTTCCTCAAGTCTATTATCTTTACTAGATGACATATGTTATCTCCATTTGATAACTGCACAAGACATAATTTATCTCTTTTAGGATTTAAACCCATTGTTTCAGTATCAATAGCTACAATATTACCAAAATTTAGATTTTTAGGTAAATCATTTTCATAATACTTTATTTTCATTTGCAATTTATTTATTCTTTATTTCAAATAATTAAGTTGTTATAGCATCAAACTCTATAAAAATCATGAAATCTATAATTATATTTGGTGGATCAGGTTACGTTGGAAAAAACTTAATTAGAGGTTTTGCAAAAAAGGGTTATAAAATCATTGTTCCCTATCAAAAACAAATAAACGAAGCAAACCTTAGGCTTTTAGGCTCACTAGGTCAAATTGTACCTTTTCATTTTACCTCATTAAAAAATAGTAAAATTTTATCATTACTTAATGATGTCAATATTTGTATAAATCTAAAAACTTCATGGGATTCCAAAAAATCAAGATTAACTGAATCTATTTTTAATTTTAATTCAGATTTGATTAAGATGATAAAATTATCAACTTCAATAGAAAAATTTATATTTTTTTCTGGTTTAGGTAGTGAAAATAGATCAACTTTTCGAAATGAAATAATTTCTAAAACTGAAGATATAATATTAAATGAGTTAGATAATTCTTTTATCATTAGACCTAGTGTTATTTTAGGAAATAGAGACCAATTTTTATCAAATTTGACGCCATTATTTAAAATGTCTTTTTTTATACCTTTATTTGGAAGTGGGAATAAAAAGTTCCAACCAGTATTGATAGATGATATTGAAAGATTTATATCCAAGCTAATTTTAACATCCAATTGCAGTGAGAAATTATTTGAATTGGCTGGTCCGGATGTTTTTACATATAAAAAGTTTTATTCTCAAATTTCTAAAATTTTATGTAAAAAAAGAGTATTGGTTCCTATTCCTATGAAAATTGTCAAATTAGTTGTTAAAATAGCAGAAAAAACACCTTTTTCTCCAATTAATTCAGAGCAATTGGCATTGTTCGAAACAGATAATATATTGAATAATAAATTTCCAGGCTTTGATTATTTTAATATAGTTCCAAAAAAAACAATTTCTGCAATTAAAAAATCCTTATAAAATATAGTTTTTTTTGAATTTAGTACCATATTTGTACTAATTATCTCTTTTTTATATTTATTTTCCTTTATATATTGTTTATTGCCATCCTTCTTTAAAATAATAGTATCATAATTGTACAAATGCTAAAATTTACTTCAATAAATAAAGAAAATCCAAAGAAAACTGATTCAAAAATCAGATTAAAAAATTTTGATGAAATTTATGCAAATTTTGCAAAACAAAAAGCAGAAGAGCAAGCATCAAGATGTTCTCAATGTGGAGTTCCATTTTGCCAGGTTCATTGTCCTCTGCAGAACAATATTCCTGACTGGCTTAAATTAACAGCAGAAAATAGATTAGAGGAAGCATATCAAGTATCAAGCGCTACTAATAACATGCCAGAAATATGTGGGAGAATATGTCCTCAAGATCGATTATGTGAAGGTAATTGTGTTATTGAACAATCAGGTCATGGAACTGTCACTATTGGTTCTATAGAAAAATATATAACTGATACAGCTTGGGATAATGGATGGATAAAAAAAATTGAACCAAGTATTAAAAGAGATCAATCTATAGGAATTATAGGTGCAGGTCCTGCAGGTTTAGCAGCAGCTGAAGAGTTAAGGAAACTGGGTTATAAAATTACTATATATGATCGTTATGATAGAGCAGGCGGATTGCTAATTTATGGAATTCCAAATTTTAAATTAGAAAAAGAAATTGTTAAAAGAAGAACTAAACTGCTTGAAGATGGAGGTATTGAATTTAAGTTAAACTTTAATGTTGGGGAAGATAAAACATTAGAGGAATTGAGAAAAGATCACGATGCAATTGTTATTGCTACTGGTGTGTATAAATCAAGAGATATAAATCTTAATGAAAAAAAATTTTCTAATGTAGTTCCTGCCCTAAACTATTTAACAGCAAGTAACAAAGTTGGCCTAAAGGATAAAGTTGATGACTATGAGAGCGGATTGTTAAATGCAAATAATAAAAATGTTATAGTAGTAGGTGGTGGTGACACCGCAATGGATTGTGTTAGAACTGCAGTTCGACAAGGTGCAAAAACAGTAAAATGTTTATACCGTAGGGATAAAAATAATATGCCTGGATCTCAAAGAGAAGTTGAAAATGCAATTGAAGAAGGTATACATTTTAATTGGCTTACATTACCAACAGACTACCAAGGAAAAGATAATTTAGAAGAAGTTAAAATTGTAAAAATGCAACTTGGTTCTCCTGATGAAAGTGGAAGACGAAAACCTGAAATAAAAGAAAATAGTGAAGAAATTTTAAAAGCAGATTTAGTAATTGAGGCACTAGGTTTTGAGCCTGAAGATCTACCCGTTATGTTTAATGAGCCAGCACTTAATGTTACGCAGTGGGGTACGCTTAAAGTTGATTTCAAAAATCTTATGACATCTCTTGAAGGTGTATTTGCTGCTGGTGATATTATCAGAGGTGCAAGTCTTGTTGTTTGGGGTATCAAAGATGGAAGGGATGCTGCCGGTCATATTCACAACTACCTCACCAAAAATATGCAAGAAGGTAAAAGGGTTGTTAATGAATAATTTCGTTAAAGATTGGCAAAAAAACATGAAAATACTAAAAAAAAATCATGTTTATAAAGAATTAGATGAACATTCTTCCTGTGGCGTTGGATTAATTGCATCTCTCGATGGAAGTTATAAGCGAGAAATTGTTGAGATGGGTGTTCAAGCACTCAAAGTTTTGTATCATAGAGGGGCTGTTGATGCAGATGGAAAAACTGGTGATGGCGCAGGTATACAACTTAGTATACCTCAAGAATTTTTTAGAGAGAAAATAGAACGAACTGGTAATAAATCAAATGATCTTCCATTTGCAGTTGGAATGATATTTCTTCCTCGCACAGATTTTGTTTCACAAGAAAAATCAAGAACTATAGTTGAGTCTGAAATTATAAAAGAAGGATTGAAAATTTATGGATGGCGTCATGTTCCTATTAATTCCTCGATTATTGGAGATAAAGCTAAAGCAACACGACCAGAAATTGAACAAATACTTATTGGTAACGATACAATTCATGATGAAAAAGAATTTGATAACCTACTTTATATAATTCGAAGAAGAATTGAAAAAGAGATCAGAAAAAGCAACATCAGTAATTTTTATATTTGCTCCCTTTCTTGTCAGTCAATTGTTTATAAGGGAATGTTTTTAGCAGAACAGTTATCAAATTTTTATCCAGATATTCAAAATGAAAAATTTGTTTCACGCTTTGCCGTTTATCATCAACGTTACTCTACAAACACTTTTCCTACTTGGCCTTTAGCTCAGCCTTTTCGTGTAATTGCACATAACGGTGAAATTAATACCCTTAAAGGAAATAAGAATTGGATGGCTGCACACGAACCAAGGTTAGTGCATGAGAATTTTGGTGATTCAATTGAAGATTTAAAACCAGTTATTGATGATGATGCTTCTGACTCGGCTGCTTTGGACTCCACGATTGAGTTATTAGTTAAATCAAACAAATCATTACCGATGGCTAAAATATTAACGATACCAGAAGCTTGGTCACACCGTAGAGATTTTTCGCAAAAACTTAAAAACTTATATGCCTATGCAACAGCAGTGATGGAAGCATGGGATGGACCAGCTGCTATTTGTGGTGCACACGGTGATTGGGCAATTGCTGGTATGGATAGAAATGGGTTAAGACCAATAAGGTACACACTCACTTCTGAATATCTTATAGCGGGTTCCGAGACTGGCATGGTAGTGTTGCCGGAAGATCAGATTGTTGAAAAGGGACGTGTTGGACCAGGTCAGATGATTGCAATTAATTTTACTGAAAAGAAATTTTATTCTGATTTTGAGATTAAAAAACATTTATCGGAGAATAAACCTTTTGGTAATTGGACTAAAAATATTACTCACATTGATAAGTTAGTAAAATCAGTTGATGAGGAACTTAGAGATATTGATGGTCAAGATTTAAGAAAAAGAATGTCCTCTTTTGATTGGTCTATGGAAGATATCGAACTCATACTTCATCCTATGATTATAGAGCAAAAAGAAGCAATAGGTTCTATGGGAGATGACTCACCTTTAGCGGTTCTGTCAAAAAAATATCGAGGTTTACATCACTTCTTTAGACAAAATTTTAGTCAAGTAACAAACCCCCCTGTTGACTCACTAAGGGAGAGAGTGGTTATGTCTCTTAGAACTAGAATTGGAAATCTAAGTAACATTCTTGATGAAGATGAAAAACAATGTGATCACTTACAACTCAATTCACCAGTACTCTCCATTAATCAATTTAAAACGATGAGACAGTACATGAAAGACACTGTTAAAATTTTAGATACAACAATGGATCTAATAGATGGAAAAAACACCTTTGAAATAAAATTACTTGAGCTTAATAAACAAGCAGAAGAAGCGGTAAGAGAAGGATATGTGCATATTATATTAAGTGATAAGAATTTATCAAAAGATAGAGTTGCCTTACCAATGATATTGGCAACAAGTTCTGTTCACTCGCATCTTATTCGCCAAAATCTTCGAACTTTTATATCCTTAAATATTCAATCAGCTGAATGTTTAGATGTTCATTATTTTGCGGTGTTAATTGGGGTGGGTGCAACGAGTGTAAATGCATATGTTGCACAACAAGCAATTGCAGAGCGTCATAAAAAAGGATTGTTTGGATCTTTATCCTATGAACAGTGTGTTGAGAGATATATTAAATCTATTAATAATGGTTTGCTCAAAGTAATGAGTAAAATGGGTATCTCGGTAATTAATTCATACAGAGGCGGTTGTAATTTCGAAGCTATTGGCTTGAGTCGTACTTTAATGAGTAAATTCTTTCCATCTATGAGCTCTAAAATCTCAGGAATAGGACTAGCTGGAATTGAAAAGCGTTCTCTAGAAGCACACACGAAAGCTTTTGATGAACAGGTAACAACACTACCTGTGGGGGGGTTCTATCGATATAGATTTGGTGGTGAACAACATGCATTTGAAGCAAAGTCCATTCATATGTTGCAATCAGCAGTGGGAAATAATAATTATTCTTTATTTAAAAAATATTCACAAATGATTGATGATATGCCACCAATCAATATCCGTGATTTACTGGGGTATAAAACAAATAACAAACCAACTAATTTAACTGAAGTAGAGTCAGCGCAAGAAATACGAAAATGTTTAGTGGCTCCCGGTATTTCACTTGGTGCTCTAAGTCCTGAAGCTCATGAGACTTTATCCATAGCAATGAACCGTATTGGTGCGAAGTCAGATTCAGGTGAGGGCGGTGAGGATGCAAACCGCTTTAGATTAAAAGCAAACGGTGATAACCCTTCTTCAAGAATAAAACAAATTGCAAGCGGACGTTTTGGTGTAACCGCAGAATATTTAAATAATTGTGAAGAAATCGAAATCAAAGTTGCTCAAGGCGCAAAACCAGGAGAGGGTGGTCAATTACCAGGAGGAAAAGTAACTGAACTAATTGCTAAACTCAGACACTCAACAAAAGGAGTAACACTTATTAGTCCGCCACCGCATCATGATATTTATTCTATCGAAGATCTTGCTCAATTAATTTACGACTTAAAACAAATAAATCCAAAAGCAAAAGTGTGCGTTAAACTCGTTGCACAGTCTGGTATTGGAACAGTTGCAGCAGGTGTAGCGAAAGCAAAAGCTGATACGATACTTATTTCGGGTCATAATGGCGGTACAGGTGCTAGTCCGCAAACAAGTATCAAGTATGCAGGTCTTCCTTGGGAGCTTGGTTTAAGTGAAGTTCATCAAGTGCTCTCTTTAAACAATCTACGAGATAAAGTTATTTTACGAACAGATGGTGGTCTCAAAACTGGAAAAGATATCATAATTGCAGCAATGCTCGGTGCTGAAGAATATGGAATTGGAACAGCAAGTTTAGTTGCTATGGGATGTATTATGGTTAGACAATGTCATTCAAATACATGCCCTGTAGGTGTGTGTTCACAAGATGAAAAATTAAGAGAAAAATTTATGGGGACACCAGAAAAAGTTATTAATCTCTTTACTTATATTGCTGAAGAAGTTCGTGAAATACTATCCGAGCTTGGCTTTAAAACATTAGAAGAAATTGTTGGAAGAGCCGATTTACTCTACCAAGTAAGTAGAGGAAGTGCTGATCTAGATGACTTAGATCTAAATCCAATTATTCAAACAATTGATTCATCAATTGGTGATTATAAAGTTAAAAAAGATAATATTAACAAAGTTGCTGATAGTTTAGATCTTAAAATGATTGAAGATTTAAAACTTTTTTTTGAGTCAGGACAAAAAACTCAACTAAGTTATAATATCAAAAATACTGACCGTGCTCTTGGAACGAGATTAGCATCTGAAATTACAACGAAAATTGGGATGAATAAATTAGAAGATGATCAAGTTATCATCAATCTAAATGGTTCAGCAGGCCAATCCCTTGGTGCCTTTAGTGTTAAAGGCACAACATTAAAAATACAAGGTGATGCAAATGACTATGTTGGAAAAGGACTATCTGGTGGAAAAATTATAATTACTCCATCAGAGACGTCATCTCTTCAAACAAACAAAAATGTAATCATTGGTAACACGGTTCTTTATGGTGCTACAAAAGGCATCTTGTATGCAGCAGGAATTGCAGGAGATCGTTTTGCAGTGAGAAATTCTGGAGCTCATGCAGTCATTGAAGGATGCGGTGACAATGGATGTGAATATATGACAGGCGGAAGTGTTGTTATTTTAGGTGAAGTTGGAAATAACTTTGGTGCAGGAATGACTGGAGGAATGGCTTTCGCGTTTGATAAAGAAGGAACCCTTCCGCTTAAAATAAATCTTGATGATGTGTTCTACCAACAACAAATGACACCATACTGGGAAGATGTTTTAAAAAATAAAATTACAACATACTTCAATGAAACGAATTCGCAGCATGCAAAAGACATTCTTGGAAACTGGGATAGAGATAAATACCTATTTTGGCAAATTATTCCAAAAGAGATGGTGAATAAGTTTGAACAACCAGTTCTTGTTGAAACATCTAAAACGGCTTAATCAAAATAAGTATGTGCGGTATTGTAGGTATAACTAGGGAAACAGACTGTGTATCTGAAATTATATCAGGTTTGCAGGCATTAGAGTACAGAGGATATGACTCCTCAGGTATAGCTTGTAGCATTAACAATAATTTAAATTATAAAAAGAGTGTTGGAAAAATCTCTAATTTAATTCATGAATTAAATCTCGACAAATTACAAGGAAATACCTCTATTGCTCATACCCGCTGGGCAACTCATGGAAAACCAAGTAAAGTAAATGCTCACCCTTTTGTAAAAGAAAATTGTGCTTTAGTTCATAATGGTATTGTAGAAAATTATGATGATCTAATTAAATTATTTTCTTTAGATGCAAATAAATTAGAGTCTGATACTGATACTGAAGTCGTTGCTGCAATATATTCAAAACTATTAACCCAATATGAACCTTTAGATGCTTTGATAAAATTAACAAATAAAATTCAAGGTACATATGCCTTCGCCTTTTTGGTTAAGGGATCAGATTCTATTTATGCAGTTAGAAAGGGAAGCCCCCTTGTAATAGGAATATCTGATGAGTCAAAATCTATAAGTTCTGATATACTAGGATTACCAAATTCAGTAACGCAGACAATTTTTCTTGAAGAAAATGATTTTGTTGAAATTAATTCCTCCTCTTGTTCAATATATAATAAGCAAGGTAGGCAAGTAGATCGCAGAATACATCCTCATGTAAGTACAAATGATTTTAACACTAAAGGAAAGTTTAAGCACTTTATGCAAAAAGAAATATACCATCAACCAAGTAGCATAGAAGATACTGTTTTAAATTATTGTGATAAAAAAACCAATAAGGTTCTACTTCCAAGATATGATGTAGACTTTAATCAGGTTCCACATATACACCTTGTAGCTTGCGGTACTGCATATCATGCCTGTTTGATTGCGAAATATTGGTTTGAAGAATTTGCTAACCTTCATACCTCAATTGATATTGGATCTGAATATAGATATAGAAAAGATTGGATAGATAAAGAATCTGTAGGTCTTGTGGTGTCTCAATCTGGTGAAACAATGGACACCTTTGAGTGTTTGAAAAAATTTAAACAAAAAGAATTATATACTATCTCCATAATCAATGTGCTTAAGAGTAGTATTGCAAGAGAGTCAGATTATATTCTTCCAACGATTTCAGGACCTGAAATTGGTGTTGCATCAACAAAAGCATTTACATCTCAATTACTTGTTTTGGCTTTACTAGCCCTACATATTCGACAGGAAAAAAATATTTATGATGAAAAAGATAAATTGATATTTCAATCATTATTTGATTTACCTAAAATTATTCAACAAGTTTTGGAGCAAAATTCGTTTATTGAAACTGTAGGGAAAACTTTAAGAGATACTAAAAGTATTTTTTATATTGGTAGAGGCACAATGTATCCTCTAGCTCTGGAAGGTGCTTTAAAATTAAAAGAGATAACTTATAAACATTGTGAAGGATATGCTGCGGGTGAGTTAAAGCATGGACCTCTCGCTCTAATTGATAAGGATATAGCGGTGATTGCCTTAGCTCCTTATAATGATAACTTCTCCAAACTTTTATCAAATATTCAGGAAATAAAAGCTAGGGAGGGTAAAGTAATTTTAATTACTGATAAGCTAGGTGCAAATAAAGCTCAAAAATATTGTGAAGAAGTTATTATTTTACCAGAAACCAATAGTATAACTTCAGCTATTATTTATTCTATTCCAATCCAACTAATTGCTTATCACTTAGGATCAGCCCTTGGCACTGATATTGATCAACCTCGTAATCTTGCAAAATCTGTTACTGTAGAATGATTATTTTTTTAAATGTCTAATATAATCTATTGATTGTGTAATCATTTTTAAATCAGTTTCAGTGGATAGACGGTGATCACTTTCTTTGAGATAAATAATGTTAACATTTTTACCAGTTACTTTTTTAAGTATTTTCCTAGGCACATCTTCATTAACAACGTTATCTTTTAAGCCATGCATAAGAACAATTGGTTTTGTAAATCGAATTGGTTTTTGAAGAACTCTGTTTTTATCTGCTTCAATGAAAAATTTTTTAGTTAGGTTGTAACTAAAACCATTTGAGGTATATTTAGTTATACCTTTAGTAGAAATTTCTTTTTTATTTTTTTTATTTAATGCGTTGTATAAATCTTTTCCAAAATCTGGAGCAGCAGCTAGACCAATCAATCCTTTTATTCTTTGTGGACGTGCTTTGGCAGCCAACATCATTAACCACCCACCCATACTGCTTCCTATGAGAATTTGAGGTCCTCTAGCAACATTATCGATAATATCTAATAAGTCTTTTCTCCAATCAGACATAGTAAAATCCTCAAATTTTCCCTCAGATTTGCCGTGTCCTCGGCAATCAAAACGAACAAAATTAAGATTGTTTTTCCTGGCATATCGCTCAACGTCACGCGCTTTGCTACCGTTCATATCAGAGAGCAATCCGTGAATAAAAATGATTCCTAATCTTCTACCTTTTAGCGATTTATAAGCAATTTTATGGTTTTGTTTGTTTTTATAAAAACGCATATTATAGAATACCAATATAAACTAATAATGTCATCCTTTAATCTTGTACAAATAGTTCCCTCTCTTGATTCTGGAGGTGTCGAAAGAGGCACGGTAGATGTGGCTAATTTTTTAGCTCAGAAACAAATTAAGAATTTTATTATCACCTCTGGTGGCAAAATGATTAAAGAACTTGATGACAATTTAGTTCATGTTCATCAATTACCTGTATCTAGTAAAAACTTTTTTTCATACCCCTCAATAGGAAGTAAAATAAATAAATTTATTAAAGCAAATAATATTAATTTAGTACATGTTCGATCTAGAGGTCCTGCTTGGATAATAAATTTAATGTCAAAAAATAATATTAAAACAATTTCTACTTTTCATAATGTATATGGTGGAAACTCTTTTATTAAAAAAATGTATAATAAGGGATTGTCTAAAATGGATCATCTAATTGCAATATCAGATTATGTAAAAGAAACAGTTATACAAAAATATAATATTACTCATAAAAAAATATCAGTCATCAACAGGGGGATTGATACAGAATATTTTAATCAACCTATCAATAACACCTATAAAGAAGATTTTATAAAAAGACATCAAATTGACAAGTCAAAAAAAATTATTCTTTTTCCTGCAAGACTAACACGTTGGAAAGGTCAGTTGGAATTTATTGATGTTATAAAAAAAATTACCTCAGAAAGTATTTTAGTTCTTTTTGCTGGAGATACTAAAAATGAGAGTTATACAAAACAACTCCGTGAAAAAATAAATAAAAGTAATTTAAACGACACCTTCAAAATATTAGGAAGTGTTAACCAAGAGGAGATGCGTCTATTATTTGAAATTGCAGATTTATCAGTTTCGCTGCCATTGAGAGCTGAAGGTTTTGGCAGAACTATAAGTGAGTCTCTATATTGTGGAACACCGGTCATAGCTTTTAATTACGGCGGTGCAAAAAATCAGTTAGAGCACTTGAATGATTTTTTTAAATCAACACCACAAGATTATAACAGTTTACCTAACAAAATAGATCTATTATTAAATTTATCAGAGGAACAAAAAATTAAAATTCTTCAAAATGCAAAAACAGTCATTGAAAAGAATTTTTCTAGAGAAAATATGGTTAATCAGTATTTAAAATTCTATGAGTCCACTCAATCCTAAAAAAATATTAGTTATAAAACACGGCTCTCTCGGTGATATTATTTTTGCTTTAGAGCCTATCTTAGCTATTCAAAAAAAATTTAATAATACAGTTATACATTTAGTCACAGAAGAAAAATTTATTCCTTTTTTTAAAAAGATGAACATGTTTCATCAATTTCTAATAGATAATAGAAAAGGTTTTTTTGCAACGCTTGTTCTTATTAATAAAATTGTATTTGGGAAATATGATCTAGTAATAGATTTGCAAAATTCAAAAAGAAGTAATCTTTATCATTTTTTTATCAATACTTTTTCTAAAGCAAAAATAAATGGTTCGAGAAGCAATGCTCATTATAGATACATTATCCCTTCTCAAGGAACAGAGAGTCCAACGCAGGGTTTGCTAAATCAATTACATTTATTAGGTATCGAGCAGATTAATCCAAATTTTAGTTGGCTTGAGAATAATCGTGATCTAAATTTTGATAATAAAAATGTCGTAATGGTTATTCCAGGTGTATCACAATCAGGTAAATATAAACAATGGGCACCAAGTAAGTTTAAAGAAATTTGTTCTTTTTTAGAAACCAAAGGGTTTCATATTTGTTTAGTTGGCACTAAACATGATGCTGAAGCCACCGAACCAATACTAAATCACTGCACAAATATTATAAATTTAATCGATAAATCACCACCTGATGTTATTTATTCAGCTGCCTGCAAATGTAAGCTTATAATTTCAAATGATACAGGTCCTGGCCACATAGCGGCACTAAGCAATGTTAACACGTTATGGCTTGCTTTAGATAATCCTATTACAAAAGCAAACTTAAGTTTTAGAAAAAATAGCCATCTTATGCTTAAAAGTTCAATGGACGATTTGAGAGTTGATGAAGTCAAAGATAGTTTTTCTAATAATAAGTTACTCGACAAAGTTCAGTAGTTTTTTATTGATAGCGATATCATTTGTTTCCAAGGCTAGATATTCTTTATTCCAGGGTGAATATTCTCGCATGATACTTTTTGGTAAATTATCCGAATCATAAATAACACAAAGTTTCGAATTTG
This sequence comes from uncultured Alphaproteobacteria bacterium, assembly GCA_902586695.1. GTDB lineage: Bacteria > Pseudomonadota > Alphaproteobacteria > HIMB59 > CACPNW01. Next base: position 43,967 of record CACIIL010000007.1, read on the forward strand.
TTAGTGATGCAATATGAGTACACCCACTTTCAGGTGTGATACTATAGTCCGCCTGATTAAGAAGACTTGTCCAGTTTTCAAAATCAAAATTATTACATAATAAAATTTTTTTATTATTGTTGATAAGGTCACTAGGCTTATCAGTTGAAGAATATAAAGTGAAAATTTTATCAAACTTACTTTTTGTTGTTTCATCAGTTGTTAAATAAATTCTTAAATTTTTATTTTCCAAAGTCTTTAATAATTCTAAAAAATTATCTTCTTCATAATATTTGTTAATCCATTTTGAGGATAGATGAATGACACAAACTTTTTGATCTTTTTTAATGGTCAATGCATTTGTAAATGCAAATTTGGATTCATTATTTTTATCTAAATTAATACCGCTATTTAAAATAACTTCCATCATCATTTTGGTTTGATGGATATCATGATTTTCTCTTAATGATTTAAATCGGTTAATTACTTTTGATTGTGAAAAAAATATTTTACTAAAAATGATTTGCCATAATTTACTAAGAAAGTTTGATTTGTAACGTGACTGTAAAATTAGCGCTGATTTGAATTTGCTTTTTGAGTAATATCCTAGACATAAGCCAAACCAGCTAGGACTAAAAGAAAAGTAATAATCATATTTTTCATTTCTAATAGATTTTGTTAATTGTTTGAAAGCTGAATAATTATTTGTTTTTTCATAAGTTTTATTAATCAAATTAGATAATTCACATATTTTTAAGTTTTTTTTTGAAGCTACTACATCAATACTTGCTTTAGGGTTTTTTTCTTTTATCCCTTGGATGATGGGTAAAGTTAAAATCATATCTCCCATACGATCGCTACGTTCTATGCAAATTTTCATTTTTTTTTACTTATAAATTAACCATTTTTTAAAAAACAGATCTTGAATTTAATTTCAATTTCATTATATCTCTAGAAAATATGAAAAAAATATTCAATTCCTAATATGCTATTTATCAATAGCTTAATCTACATAAATTAATAGTTTTGGCAGTAAATTTCAGAGCAAAGAAGAATACTGGTCCAAGGACTAATGAGCAAATCACTGCTAGTGAAGTGCGCGTTATATCTAGTACTGGTAAACAATTAGGCATTATTAGTATTAGAGAAGCATTAAATCATGCCGAAGATGAGGGTTTTGATTTGGTTGAAGTATCTCCAGACGCAAACCCACCAGTTTGCAAAATAATAGATTACGGTAAATTAAAATATAGAGAGCAAAAAAGTAAAAAAGAGGCAAAAAAGAAGCAAAAAACAATTGAAGTTAAAGAAATTAAAATGCGTCCAGGCATAGATACTCACGATTATAATGTAAAGGTTAAGGCTCTTTCTAAATTTATCAATGGTGGTAATAAAGTTAAGGTTTCTATGCGTTTTCGTGGAAGAGAAATGGAGCATCAAAATCTTGGATTTGATTTGCTTAAAAAATTAATAGAGGAAGTTGTAGAATACGCAAAGGTAGAAGTACCTCCTAAATCTGAAGGCAAGCAAATTATGATGATTTTAGTTCCTCAAGTAGCTAAATAAATACTTATCATTGATTCTAAGAAAAATATCTTTATAAGCCCATCTAAACTAGCTATGGCCTGCGGGGCAGCCTAGCAGTAAATTTAACAAGGAGTTTAGAATGCCCAAGCTTAAAACGAAAAGCAGTTTAAAAAAACGTTTCTCTAGAACTGGAACTGGAAAGATTAAGTTCAAGCTTGCTGGAAAAAGACACGGCATGAGCAAAAGGTCTAATAAATTTATTCGTAGTACAAAAAAATCTGCAATAATGTCGCCAGGTGATGCAGCGCTTATTGATCATATGCTACCATACAATAAATAGGAGTTTACAATGGCAAGAGTTTCACGAGGGGTTACAGCAAGAGCAAGACATAAAAAAGTAATAAAAAAAGCCAAAGGTTATTACGGTAGAAGAAAAAATGTATTTAGAGTGGCTGTACAAGCAGTAGAAAGAGGCATGCAATACGCATACCGTGATCGTAGAAAAAGAAAAAGTGATTTTAGAGGTTTATGGATTCAGAGGATTAATGCAGGTGTAAGATTACACGGTATGACTTATTCTCAATTTATTTCTGGGCTAAAAAAATCATCAGTAGAAATTGATAGAAAAATTCTAGCAGAATTGGCAGTTAATCAACCAGAAGCTTTTAAAGCTTTGGTGGAAAAAGCTCAATCAGCTAACTAGTATTTAATTTTTAATAATTTATACTACTATTATGTCTTTATCAGTTGATTCTGTAGATATTATAAAGAAGATCAAAAGTTGTAAAACTCTACAAGAAGTAGAAGTTATACGATTAGAGTATCTTGGTAAAAAGGGATTTATCCCATCTGAAATGAAGCTTTTAGGTAAGCTTCCAATTGACCAAAAAAAAATCAAAGGTCAGGAGTTAAATAAACTTAAAAATATTATTGAAGATACAGTTAATGATCAAAAAATTCTAATTGAAAACAAAGATTTAGAAAAAAAATTAAAACATGAAAGTGTTGATATAACTTTACCTCATAATGAGGAAGTAACTGGAAAAATTCACCCTATCTCACAAACAATATTTAGCATTATAGAAATTTTTGGAAATTTAAATTATACTGTTGAAGCGGGACCAGACATAGAAAGTGATTTTAATAATTTTTCTGCTTTAAACATTCCACTTCATCATCCAGCACGTGAGATGCAAGATACTTTTTATGTAAATAATAATGGACAAGATAATGTTTTGAGGACACATACTAGCCCAGTTCAAGTTAGAACAATGCTTAAGTCTAAGCCTCCAATAAAAATTATAGTACCTGGAAGAACATACAGAAGTGATTCAGACTCCACGCATACACCAATGTTTCATCAGGTTGAAGGATTAGTAGTAAATAAAGATGCAACAATGGCAGATCTTAAATCAACATTAATTTTATTTTTGAAAGAATTCTTTGAGATTGATAATTTAAAATATAGATTTAGACCAAGTTATTTTCCTTTTACCGAACCAAGCGCTGAAATGGACGTTGCTTATACAAAAAAAAATAATGTTTTAAAGATTGGCGAAGGTGATGACTGGTTAGAAATTTTAGGATGCGGAATGGTAAATCCAAAAGTTTTAGAAAACTGCAATATAGACTCCACAGCTTACCAAGGCTTTGCATTTGGGATGGGAATAGAGCGACTCTCAATGTTAAAGTATGGAATAACAGATATGCGTGGTCTTTTTGATTTAAATGTTAAATGGCTAGATCATTATGGTTTTTCTCCACTAGATCTAAAAACGAGATCGGAAATTTAAGTTGTTATGAAATTTACTCTTAGTTGGTTAAAAGATCATTTAGATACTAACAAAAAGCTCGACACAATTGTTGATACATTAACAAATATAGGTCTAGAGATTGAAAGCATTGAAGACAAATCAAAAACTTTTAACGATTTCACGGTTGCTGAAGTAGTTAAAGCTGAAAAACATCCTGATGCAGATAGACTAAAAGTATGCACTGTTAAATCAATTGATGGAACTTTCCAAGTGGTGTGTGGTGCACCTAATGCAAGAGAGGGCATGAAGGGTATTTTTGCACCTGAGAACAGCTTTATTCCTGGGACAGGAGTTAAATTAAAAAAATCTAAAATAAGAGGAGTAGAATCATGTGGTATGCTTGTTTCAGAGAGAGAAATGGGAATATCTGATGAACATGATGGTATAATTGAAGTTGATCCAAAACATTCATTAGGAGAAAAATTTATAGAAATATTTAACCTTAATGATCCAGTAATTGAAATTAATATTACACCTAACAGAGGAGATTGTCTGTCTGTTAGAGGTGTTGCAAGAGATTTAGCGGCAGCAGGATTAGGAAAATTAAAAGAAAATAAATTAATTCAAAACATCGAAGGTACTTTTGAAAGTCCTGTTCAATGGGAAAAAGATTTTACAGGTGATGAAGAATATATTTGCCCCGGTGTTTCAGGAAGATACTTTAAAAATGTTACTAATAAAGAAAGTCCGATGTGGCTTCAAGAAAGATTGAAAGCAATTGGTTTACGACCTATTTCTGCTCTT
>CACIIL010000008.1 GCA_902586695.1 uncultured Alphaproteobacteria bacterium
TTTTTTAAACATACCAAAAGATTTAGATGAAAGCGCTATGTGCGATGGTTGTAATAGATTTCAAGCATTTAGATATGTGATCATTCCTATAATGTGGCCAGGGGTAATCACTACTGGATTATTTAGTTTCCTTCTTGCTTACAATGATTTTACAGTTACATCCATGTTGCTTTCAGATGAAAATGAAACAATGATTCCAGCAATTGCAAGTTTTCTAGGTACTGTCCAAGAAGAAGGTAAAGTAATGTATGCTGTAGCAGCCGTTGTTTCAGCAACTGCTCCATTATTCTTTTTTGTACTGTTTTTTCAAAGACAGATTGTTAGTGGATTAACAGCTGGAGCAGTAAAAGGTTAAAAGTAATGAAATCAGATCAATTAAAAAAATACTTTGAAGATTATCAAATAGCTACTCAAAATTTTAATAAAAATTCAATAAATAATTCTCTAACTAAATACTTCTCAGAACATTCTGTGTTTCAATTCTGTTATCCCTTTGGAACGTTTAATGGATTAGATAATTTTTTATCTAATTGTATCAATCCTCTTTTAGAAAGTATTCCAGATCTTGAAAGAAGAGATATGATTGTTATGGCAGGCACAACACCTGAAGATAAACACTGGGTAGGTACTATGGGTAATTATATGGGAACATTTTTAAAATCATTTTTAGATATTCCACCAACTGGTAATTTAGTTCATATGCGTTATCATGAGTTTTTCCAAATTGAAAATAATCAGATTATAGAAATGCAATCAATATGGGATCTACCTGAACTGATGATCCAGGCCAATGCATGGCCAATGAGTCCTCAGCTAGGATCTTTTTTATGTACACCATCTCCGATGACCGGAGACGGTTTAAAAATAAAAGGCGATGGATCAAAAAATTTTGATCTTGTGATTAATATGCTTCAAGACATGGTTTTACACCCTAGTAATCCAGATCCACAAGTTATGAATTTAGATAAGTATTGGCACCCCAGATTTAATTGGTATGGACCAGCTGGAATTGGAACTGGAAGAGGTATAGCAGGATTTCGCCATTGGCATCAAATACCCTTCTTACGTGCAATGCCGGATAGAAAGGGAGGTTCATCAAATGATAGCTTAAAAAATGAGGGATTGAAGGATATGCTAACTCATTGGATATATGAAGGAGATTATGTCTGTGAAACTGGTTGGCCAAATATGCGATCTACAATATCACAAGATGGATGGATGGGTATTGCTCCTTCAAACCAGATTATAGAAATGCGGAGTTTAGATTTTTGGAGAGTTGAAAATAATCTTATAAGGGAGAATTGGGTTTTAGTAGATCTTCTGGATGTTTATCAGCAAATAGGCGTTAATGTTTTTGATAGAATAAAAGAATTTAACAAAGCAAGAAATGTTGGTGATATTAACATTTCTCAAGGACTTGATTTAATTAAATAAATATTGATATAGAAGAAATGTATTTACAAAAATTTGAAGTCAAAAACAAAACTGCATTAGTAACGGGAGCAGGAAAAGGTTTGGGAAAAGCATGTGCTATTGCTTTGGCTGAGGCAGGAGCCAATCTCATTATATTAAGTCGTACCAAAACTGACTTAACAAAAGTTGAAAAACAAATAATAAAATTAAATAGAAAATGTCGATCAATCGTATGTGATGTAACAAATTATGAAGATGTAAAAAAAACTTTTTCCTCCATATCTAAGTTAGATATTCTTGTTAATAATGCTGGAACTAATAGACCTGAATATTTTACAAAAATTAAAAAAAAAGATATGGATGATGTTGTTGATTTGAATATTAAAGCCGCATTTCATATTGCACAATTGGCTTCAAAAATAATGCTAAGATCCAAAAATCGAAAGAAAGTTGGGGCTTCCATAATAAATATGTCTTCTCAATTAGGAAAAGTAGGAGCTCCACGCCGAAGTGTTTACAATATGACGAAATTTGGAATTGAAGGATTAACCAAAGGAATGGCTGTGGATTTAGCTAAACATAATATTCGTGTCAATTCAGTTTGTCCCACATTTGTTAAAACGCCAATGGTTGAAAAGTTTTTTAAAGATAAAGAATTTATGAAATCTGTATTAAAAAACATTCCTTTAGGCAGAATAGGTTCAGAAAGCGATATTGCTACAGCTGTAGTGTATCTAGCCTCCAATGCATCATCAATGATTACTGGCTCATCATTAGTAATAGATGGTGGTTGGACAGCAAAATAATTAAAATTTCTCGGCGCACATACGGCGCACTTAGACACCCGGTATTTACATTTTCACGTTTAATTTTTCCTAGAAACCTTATACTTTGTATTTAATCAGCACGCTTGGAAAGCGTGTATAGTGGCAACACTATCGAGGGTTCGAATCCCTCTCTCTCCGCCATAAATTAGAAAATTATTTTAATAAATATTAGTGAAATACCTTTTAGGCTACACATAGGCTACACTTTGAGTTACCTTTTTTTTCTATTGTGATAAATTAAATTATTAATGAATTTTTCAATTCCAAAACTAATGAATGCTGTTGTATTAACTGGTCATGGTGGAATGGAGAAACTGGAATATAGATCTGACGTTGAAGTTCCTGCTCCAAAAGATGATGAAGTGCTTATTAATGTAAAAGCTGCAGGCATTAATAATACCGATATAAATACAAGAATTGGTTGGTATTCAAAATCTTCAGCTGAGAATAGCGATGATGGTAGTTGGTCAGGAAATCCAATAAACTTTCCTATTATACAAGGAGCAGATATTTGTGGAATTATTGTAGGGGCAGGAAAATCAGTAGATAAAAAAAGAATTGGAGAGCGTGTTATTGTAAGAACAATGCAAGAAGTTCCTTTTAATCATGATAGCTATTCATCTTGGACAGTAGGATCTGAGTGTAATGGAGGATTTGCACAATACACTTCAATTCGTTCTTCTGAAGCTTTTAGTATAATTTCAAATTGGTCAGATGTTGAGCTTGGATCTATTCCTTGTGCTTATTCTACTGCTGAAGGTTTATTATATCGTTCAAAACTAAAAAATGAAATTGTTTTTATTACAGGAGGTTCTGGAGGAGTTGGGTCAGCTGCTATTCAACTAGCAAAATTACGAGGATCAAAAGTAATTGCTCAGTGCTCAGAAAATAAACACAAAGATGTTTTAAGAGTAGGTGCTGATAAAGTAATTGATCGCAATTCTAATATAATTCAAGAGTTGGGAAAAAATTCAGTCGATGTTGTGATTGATTTAGTAGCAGGTGATCAATGGGGACAGCTTCTAGAAATTTTAAAACCAGAAGGACGTTACTCAACTGCGGGCGCTATAGCAGGGCCATTAGTTGAATTAGATGTACGAACTTTATATTTAAAGGATCTAACTTTTTATGGATGCACAAAACAACCTAAAGAAGTATTTTCAAATTTAATTAGTTATATTGAGCAAAATAAAATTTCTCCCTTGGTTGCAAATACTTACCCTTTAAAAGATATTAAAGTAGCACAAGATGATTTTTTAAGTAAAAAATACACAGGTAAACTTGTGCTTATTCCTCCAAATGTAATTCAATAATTATTTGGCTACATATAGGCTGCACTTACTGACTTAGTAATTAAAAATAAATATTGATTTATCGCTGTATTCCCTATACTTTTTTCTAATCGTAACACTTGGAAAGCGTGTGTAGTAGCAATACTACCGAGGGTTCGAATCCCTCTCTCTCCGCTACACAAATAGATCTAACTGCTAATTTTTTATTTAATCACTTTCATCTGAAATTGGGTTTCCTGTAACTGCATCCCTTGTATATACAGTAGCGGCTTTGATATCTCTACCAACACCTTTCACAGAACCTACAATAGTATTACAACCAAATAAAAATAACAACATTATTAAAATAAGAGTTCTAATCATTTAAACACCTGGCACAATACTTCTAACATCTTCAGCAATTCCTTTTGCAGTTCCAACAATTGTATTGCAGCCGAAATTAAAAGAACAAAATATCAACACAAGACATAAGATTAATATTTTTTTCACCATCATTTATTACATTGTTTTATTCGTTATTGTCTATTAATTGTTAGTAACTAATTGTTCATATATGCTAAGCTTATAATTAATAATTAAGATTAAATAATTGTTGTATTCTCTCAATTCTTTTCTAATTGTAATGCTTGAAAAGCGTATATTTTGCAATAGTTGGGTGTTTGAAATCTCTCTTTGCAATATTTAAATAACTGAGCGAATTAAATTTTTTGTGTAATCATCAATTGGATTATTAAAAACTAATTCAGTGTTATTATATTCAATTAATTTTCCTTTCTTGAGAACTATTATTTTATCAGAAACAGATTTGATTACATTCATATCATGGCTTATAAATATATAACTTAGAGAATATTTTTCTTGAAGGTTTTGAAGTAAATCTAAAATTTGATTTTGAATTGTGATATCTAAAGCTGATGTAGGTTCATCTAAAATAAGAATTTTAGGCTTTAATATTAATGCTCTAGCTATTGCAATTCTTTGTCGCTGACCTCCTGAAAATTCATGAGGGTATTTATTATAATCACGATCATAATCCATTCCGGTTTCATTTAAGATATCTTTTAGCATTTGTTTTTTTTCAATTTCAGAATATTTAGGAAAATGCACATCAATACCTTCAGTTAATATTTCCTGTACATTCATTCTAGGGCTTAATGATGAATAAGGATCTTGAAAAACAATTTGAATATTTTTCCGAATAATTTTTAATTTATTTTTTTTAATTGTATTTAAATTAATATTATCAAATTTTATTTTTCCAGAAGATGTAATTAGTTTTAAAATAGCTAGGACAAGGGATGTTTTGCCTGAACCAGATTCTCCTACTATTCCTATTGTTTCTTTTTCTCTTAAATTAAAATTTATATCATCAATTGCTTTAATGTAATCAACTGTTTTCCTAAAAAGACCTTTTTTAATTGGATACCAAACTTTTAAATTTTCAACTTTTAAAACTTCTAATTTTTTATTTTGATTATTTTTTCTGATTTTATTTTGAAAACTAACTAATTGCTTAGTATAATTTTCTTTTGGTTTTTCAAATATTTTAACTTTATCCCCATGTTCTATAATTTTACCATCTTTCATTACATAAATATAATCTGCTATTTTATTTACCACTCCTAAGTCATGACTAATAAATAAAATTGACATTTTTCTTTCTTTTTGAATTTTATTTAATAGTTCTAAAATTTGGAGTTGCACAGTTACATCTAATGCTGTTGTTGGTTCATCAGCAATTAATAAATCTGGATTATTTGCTATGCTCATTGCAATCATCACTCTTTGACGTTGCCCCCCAGAAAGTTCATAAGAATAGATATTGGGTCTATCTAATAAATCTTCTAAATTTACTTCTTTTAATAACTTAAAAACAATTTTATTTAAATCTTTGGTATTTAATGTTTTATGTGTTGTAATAATTTCTTTAATTTGTTTATCAATCGTATGTAGAGGATTCAAACTTGACATTGGTTCTTGGAAAATTGTAGTTATTCTATTACCTCTAATTTTTTCTATTTCTTCTAATGGAAGATTTAGTAAATCTTTATTGTTGAAGAAAATATTTCCTTTATTTATTTTTGCACTATTGGGTAACAATTTTAAAATACTTAAAGCAGTCAGAGTTTTACCAGAACCAGACTCTCCAACAATAGCAACAGTTTTACCTTTAGGTATATCTACGTTAATTTCGTTAACTACTTTATTATCTTCTTTAAAACTAATTGTTAAATTTTTTATTGAAACAATATTATCCATACTATCTAAATGTCTTTCTGGGATCTAGAGCATCTCTAACTGCTTCACCAATAAAAACTAAAAGCCCAAGCATTAACCCTAATGTAAAGAAGCTTGTTAAACCTAGCCAAGGTGCTTGTAAATTATTTCGACCTTGATTTACCATTTCACCAAGTGATGCAGATCCTGGCGGCAAACCAAAACCTAAAAAATCTAATCCTGATAAAGCAGTAACTGAGGCACTTAAACTAAATGGAAGAAAAGTTATTGTTGCAACTGTTGCATTAGGTATCATATGCTTAAAAATTATTTTTGAAGTACTTACCCCAAGTGCTTTAGCTGCTCTTATATAATCAAAATTTCTAGCTCTTAAAAATTCAGCTCTAACAACTCCTACATAACCCATCCAGCTAAAAAGAAGTAAAATAATTAGTAGCCACCAAAAATTTGGTTGTATAACACTAGCAAGTATTATTAAAATATATAATGTAGGTACAGCAGACCATATTTCCATAAATCTTTGAAAAAACAAATCTGTTTTTCCTCCAAAATATCCTTGAATTGCACCAGCTGAAACACCGATGATCATAGAAAAAAAAGTTAAAGTAAAGCCAAATAAAATTGATATTCTAAAGCCATATATTAATCTTGATAAAACATCCCTAGCTTGATCATCAGTTCCAAGCCAATTTTTTCTACTTGGTGGAGAAGGAGCGGGACTATCTATATCGCGAATTATAGTATTGTATTTATAAGGAATTACTGGCATTATCATCCAACCAGAAGAATTAATTAAGTTTTTTACGAATGGATCTCTGTAATCAGCTTCTGTTTCAAAATCTCCCCCAAAGGTTGTTTCTGAATAGGACTGAAAAATTGGATAATAAAAATTATTTTCAAATTTTATTAGAAGAGGTTTTTCATTAGCGATAAAATCAGCAAATAGCGAGATTATAAATAATATAGAAAAAATCCAAAAAGAATAAAGGCCACGTTTATTTGAAACAAAGTTTTTTAAACGTCTTTTGTTTAATGCAGATAAATTTTTCATTCTCTAGACTCAAAATCAATTCTAGGATCAATTAAAGAATACATAAAATCTCCAATTATACCCATGATAAGACCAAGTAATGAAAAAAAATATAATGTAGCAAATATTACAGGATAGTCTCTTGTAAGTGCAGCTTCATAACCTAGTAACCCTAAACCATCTAAAGAAAATATTACTTCAATAAATAAAGAACTTGAAAACAATATTCCAATAAAAGCTGAAGGAAAACCAGCAATTACAATTAGCATAGCATTTCTAAAAACATGTCTATAAAGAACTTTTCTTTCTGATAATCCTTTTGCTCTTGCAGTCATTACATATTGTTGGTTAATTTGATCAATAAATGAATTTTTTGTTAAAAATGTTAGTCCTGCAAAACCACTAACAATCATGGCAATTAAAGGTAGAGTTAAATGCCAAAAATAGTCTTTAATTTGACCAAGAAGACTCAACTCATAAAAATTTTCTGATACTAAGCCTCTTAATGGAAAAATATCATAAAAACGACCACCAGCAAAAAAAACAATAAGTATAACTGCAAATAAAAAATTTGGAATTGCATAGCCTATTGTTACAATACTACTTGAAATAATATCAAATCTTGATCCATCTTTTATAGCTTTTCTTATACCGAGAGGAATTGAAATTAAATAAACTAACAATGTTGTCCATAAACCAAGAGATATTGAAACAGGCATCTTATCCAAAACAAGTGAAGTTACTTTTTGATCACGAAAAAAACTTTCACCAAAATCAAAAAAAATATAACTTTTCAACATTTTGAAAAATCTTTCATGAGCAGGTTTATCCATACCGTACATTATTTCAATTTCTTTAATAATATCTGGATCAAGACCTTGGGCTCCTCTGTATTTTGAATTACCATCTTCAAAGCTTGATACATCTAAACTTGAACTTAATTCCCCATCATCAGCTCCTGAAAAACGAGCAGTAGACTCAACAGCAGTTCCTGTCATTTGGGCAATCATTTGTTCTACTGGACCCCCAGGAACAATTTGAATAATTGCAAAGTTAATTAACATTATTCCAAAAAGTGTTGGAAATATGAGGAGTAATCGTCTTATTAAATAAGCACCCATTAGAATGATTTTATATTATTTATAATGAATGTTTAACTTATTAGTTTGATGATCTTTGAGAATTAATAAAATTAAATTTATTTTGATTAATCCACCAAGTATCAAATCCTAGAGAATATTTAGGCTTTTGTTTAGGTTGATCAAACATATCCCAATATAGGACTCTATAAGCAGAAATATGCCATTGAGGAATTACAAAATAATTCCATAGCAACACTCTATCTAGAGCTCGTGTAATAGTTATTAAATCTTCTCTATCTTTTGCATTAATCAGTTTTTCTATTAAAATATCAACAACATCATTTTTAATTCCAACAATATTACGAGAACCATTTGTATCTGCGGCATTTGAACCCCAAAAATTTCTTTGTTCATTTCCTGGAGATAAGCTTTGTGAAAATGTAAATACAACCATATCAAATTCAAAGCTTTCAATTCTTTTTTGGTATTGTGAGCTATCTATTGTTCTTAAGGATGCTTTAATGCCAAGTTTTTCTAAATTATCAATAAATGGTAATACTATTCTTTCAAAAGCAGGTGAAACTAATAAAATTTCAAATTCAAATGGCTCACCTTTCGAATTTTCAAGCTTTCCTTCTTTTAATTTCCATCCTGCGTCTTTAATTAATTTTGTAGCTTCTTGTAATTGATCTCTTATAAAACCTGAACCATCTGTTACCGGGTTTTTATATTCTTTATTAAAAATTTCTTTTGGTAGTACATCCATATATGGACTTAAATAAACAAGTTCTTCCTTTGAAGGTAAACCACTTGATGAGAGTTCTGAATTTTCAAAAAAACTATCTGTTCTTTTATATGCTCCATAAAACAAATTTTTATTAGTCCACTCAAAATCAAAAGCATATGATAATGCTTTTCTAATTCTTTTATCTTTAAAAATATCTTTGCGTGTATTAAATGCAAATGCTTGCATTCCCTGAGGATTTTCATGAGATATTAGTTCTTTTTTAATTAATCCTTCTTTTACAGCATCAATTTCATAGCCTGTTGCCCATTCTTTTGAAGTATTTTCAGAAAAGAAATCAATCTCACCAGATTTAAAAGCCTCTCTTTCTACACCTCTATCTTTATAATAATCATATCTTATTGTGCCAAAGTTATCCTTACCCACTTTAATTGGAACAACATTATTTTTAAAACCCCAATAATCCTCATTTAGTTCATAAGTAATTGATCTACCGGCATCAAAAGATTTAATTTTATAAGGACCACTTCCAATTGGAATATCTAATGTTGTTTCTTCAAAATTTTGATTTTCCCAATAATGTTTAGGTAGTACTGGAAGTTGACCAACAATTAATGGTAATTCTTTATTAGTATTAGTAGAAAAAATAAATTTAACTTTATTATCTGAAACTTTAATAACTTCACTTACATCTCCATAGTAATATTTATAGAAAGGATGCCCTTTTCCCATTAATGTATTAAAAGTCCAGACTACATCATCACTATTAATTTTTTTTCCGTCATGCCATTTAGCCTCATCTCTAATTGTGAATGCTACCCATGATCTGTCATCGGGCCATTCAATATTTTTTGCTAAAAGTCCATATTCAGTAAAAGCTTCATCGCTCGATCCAACAGTCAAACTTTCATATAATAATCCGATTCCGGCAGCAGAAGTTCCCTTTAATGTGAATGGATTAAAGGTATCATAATTGCCAATTGAGCTTCTAACAATATTACCACCTTTTAAGGCACTATTACTAATGTACTCTACACTGACAAAATCTTTATTATATTTTGGTTCACCGTGCATGGCAATAGCATGAGACACATTAGTATTTGCTAAAATGCTTTGGCAAATAGATAGAAGAAAGAAAGTCGCAGAAGTGATTAAAATTTTCATAAAGTTAATATAATTTATTTAATTTAAATTTAAATTAATTTTCTTCATTTATTAGTTGAATTAATTTTGAGTGAAGCTCTTCATTGGCCGAAACTACTACACTTCCTTGAGAATCTGTATTTATTTCCTTTCCAAATTTATCTGTAATTTTCCCTCCTGCCCCCTCAATTACATTAACTAAAGCCATATAATCATGAATTTTCAAAGTATCTTCAATAACAATATCAATTAATCCAGATGCAACCATTCCATACATATAGCAATCTCCTCCATACCTGTAATACTTCACTTTTTTAGTTATTTTTTTTACTGCATTTCTTAAAAGAGGTTCATCAAAATATATACCTGAAGTAAAAAGATAAGCGTCTTCTATGTTTATTACTTTTGAAGATTTTGTAGTCTGTCTGTTATAAGTAGAACTTTGATTTATTGCTCCCACCCATCTCTCCTTATGAGCAGGGCAATTTATTATCCCAATAATAGGTTTTTTATTATGAGTTAAAGAAATTAAATTACCAAAATCCTTATGTCCCGCAATATAACTTCTTGTACCATCAATAGGGTCTATAACCCAGATAAATTCTGCATTTGAATTAATGCTATCAAATTCTTCTCCTAATATACCATGAGCAGGATATTCTTTTTCTATCATGGATCTTATTTTTAGTTCAGTATTTTTGTCAGCAATAGTAACTGGACTTTGATCACTTTTGTTGTCAATATCTAGAGAAGTTCTAAAATACTGCATTGAAGTAGCGCTTGCTGCATCAGCTAGTTTGTTGGCAAAATCTAGATATTCTTGATAAGAATTATTCATTATTTAATTTAAGGAAGTGGAGCTGGATTATCAGATTGCTCTCTTAAAAATAATACTAAATTAGCTCTATCTTGAACCTTTTTTAAGCCTGAAAAATTCATTTTAGTTCCTTTTATATATTCTTTTGGTTTATACAAAAATTGAGCTAATTCTTCATAACCCCATACACCTCCAAATTTAGCTAATTCTTTTGAATAAGCATAGCCTTGTACATTAGCTTTTGGGTTATTAATTAAATTCCATAAGTTAGGCCCAACTTTATTTGCACCCTCTTTTTCGTAAGTATGACATGCACTGCATTTCTTAAAAATCTTTTGCCCTTTATCCAAAGAGGAGTTAGCTAGTAGCATTGATATTGGCTCTAAAGCTTCTTCTTCACTAGAAGTTACGGGTTTAGATTCTCCTGATTCAGGCAAATCAATTTTATAAGCAGTTTCTATTATTTCATCATTCTCAATATCAATTATTATATCGCCTAGATTACTAATAATTGTAACCACAAGAATAGCTAATATAATGGAAGCTAATATTTTGTTAACTTCAAGTCCAGACATGTATAAAACATCTATATAGATTTTTTTTAAAATGAATAGAAATGAAAATGCTCAAAAAATTATTAAATACTGTTTAATTGTCGCATAAATCATGAAAACAGCGATTATTATACCTTCACGAATGGCCTCTCAACGGTTCCCCAATAAGCCAATGGTAAAAATTAGTGGAGTTACTATGATTGAGCGAGTTTGGAGACAAGCATTAAAGGCAAATATAGGTGATGTAATCGTAGCTTGTAGTGAAAAGGAAGTATTTGATCTAATTTCTTCTAAAGGGGGTAAGGCAATAATGACTGATCCAAACCTACCCTCTGGAACAGATAGAGTACATGCGGCATTCAACTTACTTGTTAATAAAAGTGATTATGAAAGCATAATAAACCTTCAGGGTGATATGCCAATGATAGACCCTATTAATATCAAAAGTGTAAATTTACCTCTTGAGCACGGATATGATATTGGGACAATAGCAACTAATATAACTAAAGAACAAGAAGAAAATAAAAATATTACTAAAGTTTCAATAGATTGGGAAAAATCTGACCTTGTAGGTAAAAGTATAGATTTTTATAAATCATCAAAAGGGGAACTATCAAACGTGTATCAACATGTAGGTATTTATAGTTTTAGACCAATAGCTCTTCATAAATTTGTATCATTATCTCCTTCTAAAAGAGAGATTGATAGAAAATTAGAGCAGTTAAGAGCAATTGATGCAGGTATAAATATTGGAATAACATATGTAGAAAACATTCCAATTAGTATAGATACAAAAGAAGATTTAATTTTAATTGAAACTATCATAAAGAGAAAAAATGAAACAAATCAATAGTTTTGCATTTCAAGGAGTAAATGGTGCTTATAGTGAACAAGCTGGTAAAAATGTTTTTCCAGATGCTAAAAGTGTTGCTTGTGCAACATTTGAAGATATGTTTGCATGTGTAAGAAACAAACAAGCAGATATTGCATTGGTTCCTATTGAAAATTCTCAAGCTGGTAGAGTCGCAGACACTCAAAGATTAATTCCAGACTCTGATTTAAATATTGTTGGAGAATATTTTTTAGAAGTCAGACATAATTTATTAGGTATAAGTGGTACAAAAGTAGCTGATATAAAAAGGATTTATAGTCATGAACAAGCTATTGCACAGTGTAGAAATAAAATAATTAATTTAAATAAAGAAATGGTTATTGCAGCAGATACTGCAGGTTCAGCTAAAAAAATTTCTGAACTTAAAAATAAAGAAGATGCGGCAATAGCATCTACACTAGCAGCTAAAATTTATGATTTAGAAATAATTGAAAATGATTTTCAAGATTCAAAACACAATGTCACTAGATTCTTAATAATGTCTAAAAATACAAATCAGATTAGTTCATCAGATAAAGATATTTTAACTACTATAGTATTTGTTGTAAGGAGTATACCTGCTTCACTTTACAAATGTTTAGGAGGATTTGCTAGTAATGGAATTAATATAACTAAATTAGAGAGCTATATACATCCCCAAGGTTTTGACGTTGCTCAGTTTTATGTAGATTTTGAAGGACACCCAGAGCAAAATTCAGTTAAATTAGCATTAGAAGAAATGAAATTTTTTTGTAAAGAAATTAAAATATTGGGTGTTTATAAAAAGTCAGAATTTAGAAAAAAATAAACATAATATATAAATCACAAGTTATTTTTTTATTCTTTAATGGTATAGTGTAAATGGAAGGTTTGAGGGCGAGTATCTTGATAATCCAGTCAGGTCTGAAAAGAAGCAGCTGTACCAAGTCTATTCGGGTCTTATAACCTTCCTTTGTAATATGGAAGACATTAAAGAATATAAAGTTTTGGCAAGAAAATATAGGCCACAAAAATTTGCCGATTTAATCGGACAAGATACGCTTGTTCAAATATTAACTAACGCCATAAAAACGAATAGAATAGCAAATGCATATTTGTTAACAGGTGTTCGTGGTGTAGGCAAAACAACCACAGCAAGATTAATTGCAATGAGTTTGAACTGTAAAGAAAAGAATGAAACTAATTGTGAGCCATGTGGGAAGTGTGAAACTTGTAAATCTATTAGGACTGATCATAATTTAGATGTTATTGAAATGGATGCAGCTAGTAAAACTGGGGTCGACGATATTAGAGAAATAATTGATAACGTAAAATACAAACCAGTTGATAGTCAATATAAGATATTTATTATAGATGAGGTCCATATGCTTTCTAAAAGCGCTTTTAATGCACTTTTAAAAACACTTGAAGAACCACCGGAGCACGTCAAGTTTATATTTGCAACAACTGAAGTTAAAAAAATTCCTGTTACTATTTTATCTAGATGTCAACGTTTTGATCTTAAAAGAGTCAATTCACAAAAATTAACTGAGCATCTTATTAAAATATCTAATTTAGAAAAAGTTAAAATTGATGAAGAGGCAATTGCTCTTTTAGTTAGAGCAGGTGATGGGTCAGTTAGAGATTCATTAAGTTTGCTTGATCAAGCAATAATAAATAATAAAGATATAGTATCTTCAGAAATTGTGAATAATATGCTGGGACTTGCTGACAGGGGAAAAATTTACGATCTCCTTGAAAATATAACTAAAGGTAATGCATCTAAGTCATTATTCGTATTTAAAGATTTACATAATTCTGGAGCAGATATTTTGATGATTTTTGATGAATTATTAAATGCTATTCACTCAATTACTCAAATTAAGATTTCTCCAGATATAAAAGAAGATATTTCAATACCTGAACTAGAAAGAGTTAAGGGAAATTATTTTGCAGACAAAATATCAATGAATTCATTGAGTATTATGTGGCAAGTTCTTTTTAAGGGTTTTCAGGAATTGCAAAATGGATTTCATTTATATCAGCATGGAGAAATGATTATTTTAAGATTAATCTACATAAGTGATAATCCAAATCCTGAAAATAATATTGAAGAAAATTTAAATAATAATAAAAATCAAGATCAAACTGAAATAAAAAAAAAAAATAAAGTAAATAAAGAAATAGAAAAGAGTTCTGAGAATAGTTTAAAAAAAACAATTGGAAATGCAATATTAAATCTTAATAATTTTAGAACATTTGTAGATCTTTTTTATAAAAACAGAGAAGCATTGTTACACACGCAATTATACAATTCAGTAAAATTAATTTCGTTTAAGGAAGGCGAGGTCTTTTTGAATACATCATCTATAAAAGATCAAAACTTTAATCGTAACGTTGCCAAACTTGTTTCAAAATGGACTGGTAGAATTTGGCAAATTCATTCTTCAGATAGTAATATTGGAACATCTTTAAGTGAAGAAGATATAGTTAATCAACAAAATGACATAAAAGTTATGAAAAATCACCCTGAGTTAAAAAAAATTTTAGATGCCTTTCCAGGTTTGAGTATTCACTCTATAACTGATATTACTGATACGGTAGATGAAACCAATAAACATAACACTGCTATAAAGAAGAAGGAGGTATAATGGTTAATATAGGTAATATGATGAAACAAGCGCAACAGCTTCAAAAAAAAATGGCAGATGCTCAAGAAAAGCTTAATTCAATTGAAGTTGAAGGGGCATCTGGTGGAGGTGTTGTTAAAGTCACTGCTACTGCTAAAGGTGAGATAAAAAGAATAAATCTTGATGAAAGTTTATTAAAACCAGAAGATAAAGAAATAACTGAAGATTTAATAGTTGCTGCTATAAATGATGCAAAACAAAAAGGAGAGACGGCAGCTCAGGAAGAAATGAAATCAGTTACAGGAGGTATGCCATTACCACCAGGTATGAAACTACCTTTTTAAAAAATGGATGGTTCAGAAATAGAAAAATTAATAAGTGAATTTTCTAAATTACCAGGTTTAGGAAGAAGATCAGCTCAACGAATTGCTTTATACTTATTAAAAAATAAGGATCGTTCCTTATTACCATTTATAAAAACACTTGAGTCTTCTCACAAACTAATTTCTGAATGTTCAGAATGTGGAAATGTAGATATGACAAATCCATGCAATATCTGCTTAAACTCAAATAGAGATAATAAATCAATTTGTATTATTGAGGATGTTTCTGATTTATGGACTTTTGAAAGAGCTGGTGTTTATAGTGGTTTATATCATGTATTAGGAGGCTCTCTTTCGGCAATAAGTGGAGTTGGTATAGAAGAACTTTCAATAAACAAACTTTTAAAAAGAATTAAAAATAAAGAAATTAAAGAAGTAATTTTAGCACTAAGTACTACAATGGAAGGGCAAACCACATCACATGTAATTGCTGATAAATTAGAATCTTTTAAAGATCTTATTGTAACAAGATTAGCCCAAGGAATTCCAATTGGAGGTGAAGTTCACTATCTTGATGAAAATACTTTAAACACTGCATTTCAATCAAGAAAAAAAATAATTTAGTGATCCTAATGGAAATTTTATTAGCTCCACATCCTTTACTACGACAAAAAGCAAATAAATTGAAAATTATTAAAGAAGAAGATATTAAAATTGCAAATCAAATGATGGAAATCATGGATAAAGCCCCAGGAGTTGGACTTGCAGCAAACCAAGTCGGAATTTTAAAGCAAATTGTAACAATTAATTTTGAAGATAAAGTAAACAATAAAAAATCTAAATATATATTATTCAACCCTTCAATTATTAAATATTCTATAGAAACAGTGGTTATGGAGGAGGGTTGTTTATCATTACCTGAACAATATGCAGATGTAGAAAGACCTCAAGATATTGTTGTAGAATATATTGATGAAAATAAAAAAACTGTAAAAAGGGCAGTTGAAGGTTATGAAGCTAGAATATTACAACATGAAATAGATCATTTATCAGGAAAATTATTTGTTGATTATTTATCTTCTTTAAAAAGAAATATATTAATTAAAAAAGTAAAAAAATTACAAAATCTTAAAAAAAACAATGAAAGATAAAAAAATAATTTTTATGGGAACACCGAATATAGCAGCTGAGCATTTAAAAGTTTTAATTAAACACAATCTAAATATTGTTGGAGTTTTTACTCAACCACCACGAAAAAAAAATAGAGGAATGAAGATTGAACAAACCGATGTTCATCAAATTGCAATTAAAAATAATTTACAGATTTTTTTTCCTACAGTTATAGATCAAAAAACCATAAGCAAAACTAAAAACTTAAAACCCGATTTAATTATTGTAGTAGCGTATGGTTTAATATTACCAGAAAATTTTTTAAATATACCTAAATTTGGATGTATTAATATTCATGTATCTCTATTACCAAGGTGGAGAGGTGCAACACCTATAGAACATGCTTTATTAGCAGGAGATAAAAAAACAGGAATAAGTATAATTAAAATTTCTCCTGAGCTAGATGCTGGAGATATTATAATTCAGGAAAGTCTTATAATTGATAAAGAAATATATAGTGATGATTTAAAATTGAATCTTATAAATCTTGGTAAAAAAACAATGATAAAAGTATTGCCAAATATATTTGAAAATAAAATTAAAGCAGAAAAGCAAGATAAAAATAAGGTTACTTATGCTTCAAAATTTTCTACTAATGATAGAAAAATAAATTTTAATAATTCTGCTGAAACTGTTTTAAATCATATTCGTGCTCATGGTCCAAAACCTGGATCATGGTTTATCTTCAAAGGAGAAAGAATCAAAATATTAAAAGCAATAAAGGGCAATATTACAGGTAAAAAATCAACAGTATTGAATAAAGATTTTTTATTAGCTTGTAATAAAGGAAGTATAGTTCCAACTTATATTCAGCGAGAAGGAAAAAAAGCAGTATCTCTAGAAGAGTTTTTGCGAGGTTTTTCATTTTTAATTGATGATAAGTTAAATGCCTAACTATAAAATTACCCTTGAATATGAGGGTTCTGGTTTTGTAGGTTGGCAGCAGCAAGAAAATGGAGTTTCTATCCAAGGTGAAATTCAATATGCTCTATTTAAGTTAACAGGCAATAAGGTTATTGTTTTTGGTGCAGGTAGAACAGATGCAGGTGTTCATGCTTATGCACAAGTTGCTTCTTTTAAATTGGAGAAAAAAATTGAAACTGATGTGATTAGAGATGCATTAAATCAACATTTAAGACCTAATTTAATTTCTGTATTATTAGTTGAAATAGTAAATGAAGAATTTCATGCAAGATTTTCAGCAAAGAAAAGATGGTATGAATATAAAATTATCAATAGAAGATCTCCATTAACTATCAATGCAAACAGAGCTTGGTGTGTTTATAAAAAATTAAACTTTGAAAAAATGAAAATCGAATCTTCTTTTTATATCGGCAAACATGATTTAAATGCATTTCGCTCTTCACACTGTCAATCAAAAAGTAGCATAAAAACAATTAATAGCTTTGATATTACTAAAGAAAGTGAAAATATTATTATAACTGTATCAGCCAAATCTTTTCTTCATTCTCAAGTTAGAATAATGGTAGGAACATTAGTTGATATTGGAAAAGGAAATCTTGATAGATCTATTAAAGAAATTATTAATTCAAAAAAAAGAGAATTTGCTGGTCAAACTGCGCCAGCTAAAGGTTTATATTTAAAAAACATTGAATATTAGTAAAAGCCTATTTCTGATAAGCAAATATCTGCATAAAAATCATTAAATCCTGCAACGAGTCCAATAGTTGTAATTTGTTGCTCTGATAAATTTTTGGGTTGATAAAAACTGGATCTTTTAAATTCATTGAAGGGAGCTTTTATTTCAATCCAATTTTCTTCTAAGTAAAATGAATAACTATAATACTGCCAGGGAGCCATTCCAAGAGGTGTTCTAACATGAACAGAATAATTTTGATTATTTCCTTTCACTTTTAAATATATACCTTCATAATTATTAGCATCAATATTTGGATTAAGATTTGTTCTAATTTGAATAAACCCACCATTATTTTCAGTAGTTACTTTACCTGTCATTTTATAGCATGGCATATCATTATCTGAAGTTACGATAGCTGTACCTTGTGATAAACCACCCATGACTCCATCAGTAAAAAAAGACCAATATTGTGACTGAGTTGTTTTTCCAGGATTTTCTAAATTATCAATTATAAGTTTTAATGACATTGATTTACTTGATCCAAAAATAAAAAATAAAAATATTAAAAAGTAAAATAATTTCAATTTTTTTTAGACTCTAATAATTTTTTCTTAATAAGTGATATGCCAAATTCTTTTTTTGATTTGTATGATGCATTAAATGCATCTAGCTGCCATCCATTAAGTCGTTTTTTTAGTTCTTCAATATTTTCTAATTTCCATTGATTGGTAGTATTTTCATCTTTCCATACTTTTTTTTCTTCATCAGTTCTACCACAACCATAACAAAATCCACTAATAGGATCTGTTTTACACACACTAAGGCAAGGAGATATAATATTTTCTTCAGTCATATGCATTTAGATATATTTTTTTTCGATCATTTCAAATAAAATACAACAAACATGTCAAAATTTAATTATTTAAATATTCAAGAAGCATATGAAAATATTAAGCACAAGCTTATTAAAACACCATTAATAACAAATGATTACATTAATAAAATATTAAATTCTAAAGTTTATTTTAAATTAGAGAATTTACAAGTAACTGGTTCATTCAAACTTAGGGGAGCAACAAATAAAATAAATAAATTGTCTAAAAAACAAAAATTAGCAGGTGTTGTTGCTTATTCATCAGGTAATCATGCTCAAGCTGTAGGATATGCATCTATGCAAGAAAATATAAGTGCAAAAATAATAATGCCAAAAAATGCACCAAAAATAAAAATTGATAATACGCGTAAATATAAAGCGGAAGTAATTCTTTATGATCCAGAAAAAGAAATTAGAGAGGAAATTGGTAAAAAAATTGCAAGAAATGAAAATAGAACAATTATTAAACCTTATGATGATCATGATATTATTGCTGGACAAGGAACTGTTGCATATGAAATTTCAAAAGAACTAGAAAATCACTCAATTATTCCTGATATTTATTTATGTTGTTGTGGTGGAGGAGGACTTATTGCAGGAACTTCAACATATTTAAAATACAGATATCCAAATATACAATCTTTTGCTGTAGAGCCATTTGGTTTTGATGATACAAAACAATCACTAGATAATAAAAAAATTATTGCTAATAAACCTGGAAAAAGTTCAATTTGTGATGCGCTTTTTGCTCAACAGCCAGGAGAATTAACTTTTCCAATAAATTTAGAAAATCTTAAAGGTGGTTTTGTAGTAAGTGATAAAGAGGTTAAAAATTCTATTAAAGTATTGGCTGAACATTTAAAAATTATTGTAGAACCTGGGGGTGCTGTAGCTGCAACAGCAGCCCTAACAAATAAAATTAACCTAAAGAATAAAACTGTTATTGTGATGATTTCTGGAGGAAATATTGATTTTGATATGTTTGTTAATTTATGAAAAAAAATATAAAAATAGCTAAAATTCAAAAACAATTAAAAGAAAAAAAAATTGATTGTTTAATAATTAATAGAACAGATGAATTTTTAAATGAATATATATCCCCAGATTCTGAAAGATTATATTGGGCTACTGATTTCTCCGGTTCAGCAGGTAAAGCAATTATTCATCAAGAAAAATCTTATTTATTCGTAGATGGCAGATATACTTTTCAAGCAAAAGAACAGGTAGATGAAATGGTAGTTACACTACTTCATCTTAATGAATTTTCATCTGAATTAAGTAAAAACTTTATTAAAGAAAATTGTATAGCATTGGATCCAAAACTTCATTCTATAGAAGAAATTAAAAAAATTATTGATTTAACAAATAAAAATGAAACGAAATTATATTTTACAGAATCGAACTTAATTGATGAATTGTGGGAGCATAAACCTAACAGAGAATATGGTACTATTTTTGATCATTCTAATAATTATGCAGGAATTGATTCATTAAAAAAAATACACGCTTTTATTAAAACTCTAAAAAAAAATAATTTAGATACATATTTTTTATCCAGCTTAGATTCAATAGCATGGTTATTAAATTTAAGAGGATATGATATTTTGTATACACCTGTAGCTTTTGCCTATTTATTAATTTCAGTTGATAGTAAACCAGTTTTATATTTATCTATTAATAAATTAGATGAAGATTTAAAATTGAGACTTGCAAATTTTTTAATTATAAAACCTATTGAGGAAATAGATAGTATTTTTGATAATTTGCAAAACAGTTTAAAAATTGGTTTTGATTTTAAAAATACATCATATTATTTTTATAATTTAGCTTTGCAAAATAATCATCAAGGTGTTTCTTTAGAAAATCCATGTTTATTACCTAAAGCAACAAAGAATCTTATTGAACTTGAAGGCTCAAAAAGAGCACATATTAGAGATGGTGTTAGTATTACAAAATTTTTGTACTGGTTAAAAAACCATAAAAATATTGAAAAAGAAACTGAGATATCAGTAGCTAAAAAATTATTAGATTTTAGAAAAAGTAATGAATTATTTCACTCCGTTTCTTTTGATTCAATATCAGCTATTGGAAAAAATGCTGCTCTACCTCATTACAGGGCAGATATTAACAATCCTATAAAAATGAAAAAAAATTCTATCTATTTATCAGATTCAGGAGGACAATATCTTGATGGTACTACAGATATAACTCGTACAATAATTTTAGGGAATCCAACTCATGAACAAAGAGATAGATTTACGCGTGTATTAAAAGGACATATAAGGCTCTCTTCACATGTATTTGCTAAAGGCACAAAAGGAACTGATATAGATTATTTAGCTAGAGAGAGCTTACAAGAAATTGGATGTGATTATGATCACGGAACAGGTCATGGAATTGGAAGCTTTCTAAGTGTTCATGAGGCTCCTCAACGTATTTCTAAAAAAACTATGTTTCCTAGTGTTGAATTATTAGGTGGGATGATTCTTTCCAATGAGCCAGGTTATTATAAAGAAGGTGAATATGGTATTCGTATTGAAAATATAATTATTGTTCAAGAAGAGAGCAAGGATTTATTTAAATTTGAAAATATTTCCTGGGCACCAATTGATAGAGATCTTATAAATACTGAAATACTTAGTAAGGATGAACTAGAATGGATAAATGTATATCATCAATCAGTTTTTGATAAATTATCTGAGTTTCTTAACATAAAGGAGAAAGTCTGGTTACAAAAAGTAACTATGCCCCTCTAATTCAGTTAAGAATTATATGTAAAATCGATTGTATTTACCTTTTTGCTCTAACTCACGTATTCTCTGCTCTAAATCGTAAGTATTTGAAGATTGAGATAAGTATTTTTCAATTTTTTTCCTATCATTCTCAAAAGTAGATGATTTAAAAAAATTATTAAGCAGCTTTTTTATCACTTTTATTTTCCTTTTTATATAAATATTCTGTTAATGCTGATTGCCAATCTTTTCCGTATTCAGTTCTGAAATATCTGACTAGGTGTGGATCAACATTATCAAAGCCTAAATCATTTACAGCTTTATAAGTTGTGTTTAAAATTTTAATTAAGTTTTTTATCATTTTATTCCTTTCAATTTATATATAAGTATATTGATATGCAAATCAAACAAGTTAAATACATATAATATATGCAATAAATGCATATATTAATTTATAAAATATTTAGGAAAAAAAAGAATGTATACAAAATTTTTAAAAAAACATATTCTTGTTAAATTAAACATACACTTCACGTATAATTCAAGATAGGTATATACCAAATATGATTATTATTTTAACCCAATGTTTTCCTCCAAGAATAGGTGGTATAGAAAATTTAATTGAAAATTTATCTTTAGAACTAAGTAAGTATCATAATGTTTTAGTTTTAGCAGATCAAAATAATAATATGTTAGATAAATTATATGATGATAAGTTAAAAAATAAGTTAAAAATAAAAAGAATAAGTGGCATTAAATTTTTGCGCAAAAGAAGAAAATTAAAAGAATTAAAAAAAATTATAAACAAAAATAAAGTTTTATGTGTAATTGGAGATAGTTGGAAAAGCTTTGAATCAACTATAAATTTTATAAATTTTTCTTCTGTTAGCTCTATATGTCTTGCACATGGGAATGAATTAATAGTCAAAAGTCAACGTCATAGATCACGTATTATTTCAGTTATGAATAAAATTTCTCATATTGTTTGTAATTCAAATTTCACAATAAATTTAGTAAAACAAATAGGTATAGCGAATGAAGAAATAAGTTCTATTTACCCCGGTGCCCAGAATAATATTAATTTAAATGAAGAAATTATTGAAAATCTAAATGGTAAACCAATTTTAGTTACATTAGCAAGATTAGAAAAAAGAAAAGGTCATAAATTTGTATTGTCAGCAATAGCAAAATTAAAAAATAAATATCCAAATATCCAATATGTAATTGCTGGCTCAGGAAATGAATTAAAAAAATTAAAAAAACTAGTTATAGACTTAGATATTGTAAAAAATGTAATTTTTCTCGGTAATATTAATAATAGTCAAAAAAATTATTTATTTAAAAAAACAAACTTAATGGTAATGCCCACAACAGATGAGTCAAATGAGAGATCTGTTGAAGGTTTCGGTATATCATATTTAGAAGCAGCATTTTATGGCATACCCTCTATTGCATCAAATGTTGGGGGTACTCCAGAAGCAGTGCTGCACAATAATACTGGGATAATAATTTCTAATGTATATGAATTAGATAGCGTTTTAAAAAATATTTTATCAGATAATAATAATTTAAAAAAACTTGGTGAAAATGCAAAGATAAGAGCCGAGAAAAATTTTGTTTGGAGTCATATAATTAAGAAATATATTAAGATAATAAATAAATTTGATAAAAAAAATTAATGAATATTTATTTTTATGCTACCTTTTCAAACCAAGATGAATTTCTTGCATCAGTAAAGAAAAAATTTAAATCTCATAAAATTTTCACTAAAAATGACAATATTAAGCTTGATATAATTGATGTTGCTTTAGTTTGGAAATTGCCAAATAAAATTTTAAAAAAATTAACTAACCTAAAAATTATCTTTTCTTTAGGGGCGGGAGTAGATCATATATTAAACCTACCAAGCTACCAGAAAATACCAATTATCAGAATAAAAGATCCAAATATGCGATCACGAATGTTTAATCATGTACTCTCTCAAATTTTAAATTATCAATTAAAGTTAAATGATTATAGGTTAGCACAAAATAAACAAAAATGGCTGGATGAAAAATATACATTACTTAATAAAGACCTAACTATAGGAGTGCTAGGTCTAGGATATATTGGTAGTTTTGTAGCAAAAAAATTACAGTCTCTTGATTACAAAGTAATTGGTTATAAAAATTCAAGAAATAAATCTAAAATGTTATTTCCTGTCTATTATAAAAATTCAATTAGTACTTTTTTGCGTTCATCAGATATTATTGTATCAATTCTTCCTGCTACACCCAATACAAAAAATATTATAAATACATCTTTTTTAAATCAACTAAAAAAAAATTGTTTATTAATTAATATTGGAAGAGGTTCATCTCTTAATGAAGATGATTTAATAAAACATTTAAAGAAAAATAAAAATTTTTTTGCTTCTCTTGATGTTTTTATCAAAGAGCCATTGCTTAAAAAACATCAATTTTGGAAAAATCCAAATGTTACAGTAACACCTCATATAGCAGCAGTAACAGATGTTGATTCTTCCATCGATTATATTTTCACAAAATTTGAATACTTTAGAAAAAAAAGAAAAATTAAAAGTGATGTTTTTATAAATAGAGGTTATTAATTTTTAATAAAATAATTCTCTAAAATTTGATAATAAATATTTTTTAATTCCTGAAGATCATTTAAATAAATAAATTCATCAATTTTATGGAGTGTTTGATTTCTAATACCAAGCTCAATTACTTCACAATAATTTTTTATGAAGCGTGCATCTGATGTGCCTCCATCAGTTGCCAATTCAGGCTCATTATTTCTTCCAGTAGCTTGAGATATAGATTTAGCCACGATCTCACTTAATTTCCCAGGTTTATTTAAAAAGATCGACCATTGATTTCATGACTGAATTTGCAAGAAACATTCTTTTTATTAGAAAAAATTGAATTTATTTTTTCTTCTAGCCATTCAATTAGTGATTCAGCAGTATGCTGATCATTAAAACGAATGTTTATACTTGCTTTGGCATATTCAGGAATTACATTACTTGCGGGATTACCGACATCTATTGTTGGGATCTGAATAGATGTTGGTAAAAAAAATTCACTACCTTCATCAAGTGGTGTTTTAAGAATATTTGAAATAAGTTCTGTTAAATAATGAATAGGATTTTCAGCTCTATGTCCATTTGCTGTGTGACCCTGTATACCTTTTACAGTTAAAAAAAAATTGATAGAACCTCTTCTTCCAATTTTAATCTTATCACCAATTTGCATATTTGAAGTAGGCTCCCCAACAATACAATGATCTATTTTTATATTATTTTCTTTAGTCCATTCCATAATTTTAGGAGTTCCGTTTATTGCTTCACCTTCTTCATCTCCAGTAATTATATAAGAAATTTTACCTACAAAGTTTTTTCCATGTTTTTTCAAAAACTGTTCTGTTGCTGAAATGAAACAAGCAATATTACTTTTCATATCTTCTGTTCCCCTTCCATATAACTTATCTTTTTCGATGGTGGCAGAAAAAGGAGGGTATTTCCATGATCCCTCATTACCTGGAGGAACAACATCAGTATGTCCGGCAAATGCTATATGTTTTCCATCAGAACCAATAGTTGCAAAAAGATTATCAACATCATAGGAATTTTTATCAGAAAATGGCAGGCGAGTGCATTTGAAACCTAAATGACTTAAATGATTTTGAACAATATCTAGTGCTCCTTCATCTTTAGGAGTTATGCTTGCACACTTTACTAAAGCTTGAGTTAATAGTATTGGATTATAATTTAAATTATCCATTAATCACGTAACAAATCATTAATAGAAGTTTTAGATCTTGTTTTTTCATCAACTTGTTTGATTATTACCGCACAATTTAATGAAGGAGCACTTGGATTGTTTTTATCTGGTAATGAACCAGGTACCAAAACTGAATAAGGAGGTATTTTTCCATAAGTTATTTCTCCAGTATTTCTATCAACAATTTTTGTTGATTGTCCTATGTACATCCCCATACTAATTACTGATCCTTCACCTACTATAACTCCTTCAACAACTTCAGACATTGCTCCTAAAAAAACATTATCTTCAATAATAGTGGGCAAAGCTTGAGCTGGCTCTAAAACTCCACCAACCCCACTTCCTGCTGAAATATGACAGTTTTTTCCAATTTGGCAGCATGACCCTGCTCTCGAAAATGTATCCATCATTGTTCCTGATCCAATATAAGCCCCTGTGTTTACAAAGCATGGCATTAAAACAACATTTTTAGCAATGTAGGAACCTTTTCTTACAGGTGAATTTGGTACCATTCTGAAACCAGCTTTTTCAAATTCATTTTTAGTCCATCCTGCGGTTTTCCCTTTAAGAAGATGGGCTTTATCATACCATGAACTGTAGGGCCCTGACAAAGCTTCCATATTATGAATTCTAAAACTCAACATAATTGCTTTTTTTATGTACTGATGAGTAATCCATTCTGAATTCAACTTTTCTGCTACACGTATTTTACCTTCATCTAAATCTTCAATAATTTGATCAACTGCATTTAGTATTGAGGCATCAGAATTTTGATTAATATCTTCTTTATTTTCCCAAGCATCATTGATTATTTTTTCTAATTCTTTCATATATTCCCCTTGTTAACTTTTTCTAAAAATAAATGCAAATTAGTAGTTGTAAAATCTAAAAATTTTTTTGATGATTTAATATCGTCACTGAAATTCTCATAACCTGCATCAATCCAAATTGATGTAAAACCTACATTTTTAGCTGGAACTAAATTTTTTGCAATATCATCAAACATAGCAGAAGAATTTGGATTCAAATTATATTTTTTTATAATTTCTTCATAAGGCTTTATTTCAGGTTTTGGAACATAATTTGCCATTTTAATATCAAATATTTCATCAAAAAAATTCGATAATTCAAGTCTATCCAAAACTGAAAGTGCGTGTTGCATATTAGCATTTGTGTAAATAATTTTTCTTCCACTAAGTTTTTTTAATTCTTTATTTAGTTGATGATTTGGACCAACAATTGAATAGTCTAATTTATGAACTTCAGCTAAAAAATGATCAGGATTAACTCCATGATTATCCATCATTCCTCTAAGAGTTGTTCCGTGTTCTTTATAGTAACTTCTTTGTATTTTTTTGGCTTCATCAATACTTATATTTAAATAAGATGACACATACTTGCCCATCAAATCATGAACCTGTTGAAAAATACCACTATCAGCGGAGTATAATGTATTATCAAGATCAAAAATCCATGTATTAATTCGTGATTGTAATTTGCTCATATTTAAGAATAAATTTGTGTACCAATTCCATGTTCGGTAAATAATTCCAAAACTAGAGAATGAGGTATTCTACCATCTAAAATAGTTGATTTATTAACTCCATTTTTCATTGCTTCTATACATGTTAAAATTTTAGGTTTCATACCTCCTATAATGAATTTTTCATCTATTATTTCAATAGCATTATTAAGACTTAATGACGAAATTAAATTATTATCCTCATCTAATACACCAGCCACATCTGTTAAAAGCAATAATTTACTTGCTTTTAACTTACCTGCAATAAAACCTGCTGCTGTATCAGCATTAATATTGAATATGTTGTTATTTTTATCAATTCCTAAAGGAGCAATAACTGGAATTTCACCTTTAATAATATGATTCTTAATAAGATCAGTGTTTACATTAGTTGGTTGACCAACAAAACCAATATCAACTATTTTTTCAATATTTGAATCTGATCCTTTTATTTCTAATTTTAGCTTTGTTGCACTCAAAAGATTATTTTGATTTCCAGCAAGTCCAACTGCTTTTCCACCCGATTCACTAATTGCTTTTACAATCTCAGTATTTATTTCATTAGTTAATACATCCTCAACAACCTTTATTGTCTCATTATCAGTTACTCTCAAACCTTCAACAAATCTTGAAGAAATATCTTTTGATTTTAATTTTTCTTCTATTTGTGGTCCGCCTCCATGAACTACAACTGGAAATATTCCAACTTCTTTCATTAATCCAATATCCTTAGCAAAACTTTTTGAAAGTTTAGGATTGCCCATAGCATGACCTCCATATTTGATAACAATAATGTCTCCACTATGTTGTCTTATAAATGGTAAAGCTTCAACTAAAGTAGAAGCTTTGTGAATAAAATATGCTTGATCACTTTCTGATAAAAAATCGAATTTCATTATTCCTTTGATAAAGTATAAATATCTCTTTGGATATCAATTATTCCTTGAAATTTTTTTGTACTTGTAAAAAAAAAGCTATTAAAAAATTTTTTGTAAGATTTCATCAAACTTCCAATAGAATGTTCTAAATCTGATAAGTAGGACTTTGAACATTTATCAACTTTTGTAAAAATAATTGAAAACATTCTATCTGAGTTACTTAATAAATCTAACATATCAATATCACTATTCTTAATACCTACTTTAGAATCAATTAAAACATAAGTACGAATAAGGTTTATTTGATTTTCAATATATTCTTGAATCAGAATACTAAGATTATCTCTCATCACTTTTGAAATTCTTGCATATCCATAACCAGGTAAATCAACAAGATTAATATTTTGGTTAATTAAAAAAATATTTATAGATTGGGTTCTCCCAGGAGTTTTACTAGTTTTTGCTAAGTTTTTTGTTCTTGTTAAAGCATTAATTATACTTGATTTACCAACATTAGAACGACCAACAAAACAGCATTCATTTACATTTTCAATTTGTTTAATATCTTTGTATGATTCAAAGGATCCAATAAATTTATTATTTTTAAAAAAATTGTTTAAAGCTTTACTTCCATTAGACATTTTTTGCGAGTATCTTTCTTTGTATAAACCACTGTTGAGCTATAGAAAGAATATTATTTACTGACCAGTATAAGACCAAACCTGCGGCAAAACCTGCTAATACAAATGTAAAAACAAATGGAAGCAAGGCAAATATTTTAGCTTGTGTTGGATCAGCTGGTGCTGGATTTAATTTTTGTTGTAACCACATGGTAAGACCCATTATGATTGGCAATACACCAATATTAATAATTGATAAGATACCAGGTACATCCCAGGAAATTAAGCCAAAGAGGGTTAAAATTCCCAGTGGGTCAGGCGCCGATAAATCATGTATCCATCCATAAAATGGAGCATGATACATTTCAATTGTAACAAAAAGTACTTTATATAAAGAAAAAAATATTGGAATTTGAACAAGTATAGGCAGACAACCTGCTACTGGATTTGCTCCTTCTCTTTTATACAAAGCCATTAATTCCTGTTGCATTTTTTGACGATCATTTGGATAAGTTTCTTTAAGTCTTTGCATTTCAGGCTGAAGTTTTTTCATTTTTGCCATTGACTTGAAAGACGCATGTGCCAATGGAAAAAGAATTAGACGCATTAATATTGTAAAAGCAATTATAGCTAAACCGAAGTTTCCAACATAACTATAGAACCAATTAATAGCATATGAAATTGGTTTAGTTAAAAATGCAAACCAGCCCCAGTCTATTGCATCTGTAAATCTTGGTATTGATAATTGTTTTGAATAGTTATTTAAGATATCTAAATTTTTAGCTCCTGCAAAAATTTGTCCATTATATGTAATTGACTCACCAGGTAATACCTTAAATACTTGTCCTACATATCCAGCTCTATAACTATCACGACCATTATTTCCGTGTCTGTAATTTACATTAATTGGTTCATTTGGATCAGGAATTAAAACTGACATCCAATATTTATCAGTAAATCCTAACCAACCTCCTTGAGTTTTTACATCACAATAAGAATCTTTTGTTGAAATATTTGAATTACAATCATCTAATAAATCATCATAATTTTTTTCAAGAAGTTCATCATTTGTTAGACTAATTAAACCTTCATGTAATATGAAAAAGTTAATTGTTTTTGGTGTATTGATTCTTTTTATTAAGCGATAAGGATAAATTTCTAGATTAGTAGAACTATTATTTATAACTTGTTGAGATACAGAGAACATATAATTATTATCAATAGATAAATTAATTAAAAAAGTTATATTTTCTTTATTTGTCCAACTTAAAATTACTGGTGAATTAGGAGATAGAGTTGAAGAATTTGTTAACCATTTAGTTTCTAAATTAGGCAATTCTATTTTTTTGCTTTTTAACTCTTTCCAACCAAATTCTATATAATAAGGGTTTGAGGTGCCATCTGGTGAAAATAAATCTATATTATTTGAATTCTCATCAAGACTTTCCTTATAATTTGATAGTGTTAAATCATCTAAGATTGCTCCTGTTAAATTTATAGAACCTTTTACTGAGGGAGTTTCTATATTTACTCTTTTGCTAGATATAAGGACATCTTCTTTATGTTTAACAATTTCTAGAATATTATTTTTTTGATCATCAATTGAGGCAGCTGGGGCTATGATTTCATCTTCTGTTTCTCTAATTGGTTCAGTGATTGTAGTTGGAAAAAGCAGTTGAAAAAATACAATGATTGCTATGGAAATTGCAATTGCTAAATATAAGTTTTTTTGCTCGTTCATTTTTATTTTTTTAAATCTTTTGATGGTATTGGATCATATCCATGGCCTCCCCAAGGATGACATCTTGCTATTCTTTTTATAGTTAATATAATACCTTTAATTAAACCATGTGATTTTAAAGACTCAATCGCGTACTCAGAGCAAGTAGGTAAAAAACGACAATTGCTTCGTAAGATAGGAGAGATTATAAGTTGATAAACTTTAATTATTATTAGTAATGGAAATATTATTATTTTATTTAACATTAATACTTTGTTCTAACTCCTCTAATAAGTCTATAAAATTTGCTTCTAATATTGATGGTTTGGCTATTAACACAAAATAAGTATTTATTTTACCTTTAATCAATATTTTTTTTGCCAATTCCCTCATTATTCTTTTCGCCTTATTTCTTTTAACAGCATTACCTATTTTTTTTGTAGCTGTGTAACCTACTCCAATTTTGTTATTTAAATCCTGGTCAGATAGCCTTTGAATATTCATATTTTTACTACGTATAAAGATGCCTTTGTTTTTTATATGAACAAATGTTGCTCTTTTTTTGATTGTATATAAATTTAGGGCCATAAGGCCAAATTAAGCGCTAAGTTGAGCTCTTCCTTTTGCACGACGACGGTTTATAATTTGTCTACCAGCTTTAGTTGCCATTCTTGCACGAAAACCATGTCTTCGCTTTCTGATTAATTTACTCGGTTGATATGTTCTTTTCATAATATCTTATTTTTTTAGCCCTATTACGAATTGATTGTATATAAGTCAAATATATACTCAAAAAAATAAGAAAATATTTAAAATGTATAAAAAATTACTGAAATATTGGGATATTTAAAGAAAAAATTTACGTTTAATTAATATAATTATATTTTTTGTTAAGGGATAAGCCAATCAAAAATTGGATTAATATCTTTGAATGTAATTTTCAATCTTCTGTGCCCATTGGCAGAAAGATAAAGCCAGTCGATTAGCTTTATATGATTTTCTATCACTGTAAAATTTTTATATCCTTCTTCGCTTTCATCTTTTGTTGGTTCTTTACCTTTTAAACTTTTAGGGATGCCATCTTCAGGTTGATTTGTAATGGAACTAGGAGATTTTTTAGTTAAATAACATTTTCTGCTGTATAATTTTGTATTTTCCCACATTTCTTTACAAATGTGATTCTGGTTATTAATCGTTGAGGCAGTTTGTATACGTAATTGTATTTTTAATTTCTCATCATAGAAAACAAATAGAGAATTGTTATTTTTTTTAAGACTATTAACTTTAGGTGATCTAAAATCAGTATGAAAATTTAATATCATTTTTTTAGAATCAAATTTACGTAAAACTACTATTCTTGAATCAATTGATCTTTGCTGATCTATATTGGAAAATATAGGAGTATGGAATCCATGTCTTCTATCTTTAACACCTATATTTAGATTTTTTTTAATATCTTCAAATATTTCATAAGTATTTTCTTTTGAAGAAGTCGACATAATTCATGTAATATAAATTGTTTTAGAAAAATAGCTAGCTAATGAATAATAATAAAATGTTAGATTTATTAAATAAGGATCATGTAAGATTTTTATTTAGTATATTTGAAAACACTAATTCAGAAATTCGTTTGGTAGGAGGAAGTATTAGAGATTCTATTTTGGGAAAAGAAATAATTGATATTGATACTGCAACTCCTCTTGAACCTGATAACATAATACATTTGCTGAAAAAAAATAATATTGAATATGATGATTTTGCATTGCAATATGGTTCTATAGTTTCCTATCCTTTTAATAAGAAAATTCAAATAACTTCTTTGAGAGAGGATATTAATCAAATTGGGAGACATACTTCAGTAATTTATACAAATGATTGGAAAAAAGATGCGGCAAGAAGAGATTTTAGTTTTAATGCAATATATCTTGGAAAGGACAAAAATATATTTGATTATTATCAAGGAATAAAAGATTTAAAAAATAAAAAAGTTAAATTTATAGGTGCAATTGAAGACAGAATAAAAGAAGATTATTTGAGAATATATAGATATTTTCGTTTTCTAGGTCTTTTTGATTTACCATCTATAAATTTTGAAGATCAACAAATTGTTGAAAAATATATTCATGAGTCTTTATTAGTTTTGACTAATGATGTTATTAGGCAAGAAGTTTTAAAAATGTTTAATATGTCTTATCCTTTGAATTGTTTTTATCAATCAAATCAAAATCAAGTAAAGTACAAGTGGGTAGAGATAATAAAAGAGCACTTTATTAGAACCAATTACGAACTTGGTTTATATAAATGTCTAAATAAAATTGATAATATAATAAATTAATTATTTAATTTAAAATTGATTTGTTTGTTTAAGTCCCTCACCTAATACTAATGCAACTGAGCTACTTAGATTGATTGATCTGACACCATCTTTCATAGGAATAGTTAGACGATAATCAGCTATCTTATGAATATTTTCAGGTACTCCTGCACTTTCTCTACCAAATAATAAAATATCAGATTTATGAAATTTAAATTTATAGTAACTTTTACTGCATTTTGTAGTCATTAAAATTAACCTAAAATTATTCTTTTTTACCCATTGATAAAAATTCTTCCAATCGATATGTCTTTTGTACTCTAGGTGATTAATATAATCCATAGTGCTTCTTTTGAATTTTTTATCATCAAAAGTAAAGCCTGTAGGCTCAATAATATCTACTGGAATACCTAAACATGCCCCTAGTCTGAATATATTACCTGTGTTTTGGGGTATGTCAGGTTGATATAAAGCTATTCTCACAATTCTTTTCTACAGTATTATTATGATTGCGTCACGCTGGCACATATAATTTGGTATTTTTTTTCATATTTAAGTTATAAGAGAAAATCAATTTATGGCAAAAAAACCCGATACTAAAAGAAGAGATTTTTTACAACTTAGTACCATTTCAATTGGAGCAGTTGGTACAGCTGCTTTTATTTGGCCTTTTATAAAAAGTATGAGTCCTGCTGAAGATACACTGGCTCTAGGAACAACGGAAGTTGATGTAAGTGAAATTGAAGAGGGTCAAAGCATAACAGTAAAATGGAGAGGTAAGCCAGTCTTTATTCGAAAAAGAACCAAAATTGAGATTGAAGAGGCAAAATCAGTAAATATTTCAGATTTAAAACATCCTGAACAAGACGTTGATAGAGTTAAAAAAGAAGAATGGCTAGTTTTGGTAGGTGTTTGTACACATTTGGGATGTGTGCCACTAGGTCAAAAATTAACAGATACAAAAGGTGAATATAATGGTTGGTATTGTCCTTGTCACGGATCGCATTATGATACATCCGGAAGAATTAGAAAAGGACCCGCTCCCGAAAATTTACCAGTACCCCCATATTCTTTTTTAAACGAAACAACTATAAAGATTGGATAAACATGAGTGGAAATTCTAAACATAGAAAATATAAAAATCCTTTTTTAAATTGGATTGAATTTAGACTTCCAATAATTTCATACTTGGAAAGGGAATATGGTGAATATCCAATGCCTAAAAATTGTAATTATTTTTGGAGCTTTGGAGCTTTAGCAACAATTACACTTGTTGTTATGATTTTAAGCGGAATTTTTCTAGCAATGAATTATACACCTCATACTGACATGGCATTTGATAGTGTAGAAAGAATTATGCGCGATGTCAATTTTGGTTGGCTTCTTCGTTATATTCATTCTAATGGGGCAGCCTTCTTTTTTATTATTGTTTATATTCACATACTTCGAGGAATGTATTATGGCTCATATAAATATCCAAGAGAACTTAATTGGATACTTGGAGTGTTTATTTATCTTCTGATGATGGCTTCAGCATTTATGGGATATGTTCTGCCTTGGGGACAAATGTCCTATTGGGGAGCAACAGTTATTACTAACTTATTTAGTGCTATACCCGTTATTGGTGAAGGATTAAAAATTTGGTTGTTAGGTGATTATACTGTTGGTAACGCAACTCTTAATAGGTTTTTTGCTTTGCACTATGTTTTGCCTTTTGTCATTTTAGGTGTTGTTGGTTTGCATGTGGCAGCAGTTCATGTTCATGGATCAAATAACCCGGCAGGAATTGATATTAAATCAAAGAATGATACAGTAAGATTTTTTCCATATATGATTATGAAGGATGCTTTAGCAACTTGCGTGTTTGGTGTATTAATTTCTGCGGTAATATTTTTTGGACCTAACTTAATGGCTGAAGTTGATAATTATATACCTGCAGATCCACTTGTCACTCCTGCACATATAGTTCCTAATTGGTATTTAGCTCCTTTCTATGCGATATTGAGAGCTATTCCAGATAAGTTAGGTGGAGTTGTCTTAATGTTTGGATCCATTGTAATACTATTTGTACTTCCATGGTTAGATAGATCAAATGTTAGAAGTTGTAACTTTAGACCAATATATAAATGGTTTGTAATGCTATTTTTTGTAAACTTTTTTATTCTTGGTTATGTAGGCATGTTACCAGCTGAAGGATTATACCTTTTAATAGCAAGAATAGGCCTTGTTTATTATTTTGGTTTTTTCTTAATTATAACTCCATTTATACATTTGGTCGAAACCCCAAAATCTCTTCCTATGGGCATTAGTGATGTTTATTTAGGAGCTGGAGAAAAAAAACCAATTCTTACATCTCAAAAAGAGATTATTTAACATATGAGATTTTGTATTATTATCTTAATATTTTTATTTTCTACAAATATATCAGCTGCTGAGTCCAACTCAGGACCTATGCCTAGACATGAATGGTCTTTTAATGGGATAACAGGAACTTTTGACAAAGCCGCACTTCAGAGAGGTTTTAAGGTTTATCAAGAAGTTTGTGCAGGATGTCATTCAATGAAATTATTGTATTATAGAGATCTTTTAGACATTGGATTTTCTAAAGCAGAAGTAAAAGTTATAGCTTCTGAATATACAGTGCTTGATGGACCAAATGATGAAGGTGAAATGTATGAGAGAGATGCAAGACCTGCAGATAGATTTGTTTCCCCTTATTTAAATGATAATGAAGCTAGACTAAGTAACAATGGTGCTTATCCACCAGACTTAAGTGTAATAACAAAAGCTCGAAAATATGGAGAAGATTATATTTATAATTTATTGTTAGGTTACGAGGAACCTCCTGAAGGTATGGAAGTTGGTGATGGTATGTATTACAATAAATGGGTAGGTGGTAACCAAATATCTATGCCAGAACCAATATATGATGAGAGTGTAGATTATGATGATGGAACAGATAACAGTGCTAAGCAAATTACAAAGGATGTAGTTACATTTCTAAAGTGGGCGGCTGAACCTGAACTTGAAGTTAGAAAAAATCTTGGAATTAAAGTTATTCTATTTTTCTTAGTTTTAGGTACAGTTATTTATTTAGCTAAAAATAGACTCTGGAGAGAAATTGATTAAACATTAAAAAGAAAGTGCATTATATCTCCATCTTTAACCAAATATTCTTTCCCTTCTTGTCTTAACTTTCCAGCTTCTCTGCTTCCAGCTTCACCATTGAACTTTATGAAATCATTATATGCAATAGTCTCCGCTCTAATAAATCCTTTTTCAAAATCAGTATGAATTTTTCCTGCTGCTTGAGGTGCTGTTGTCTCTTCACCTATAGTCCATGAACGAGTTTCTTTTGGACCACAAGTAAAATAATTAATTAAATTAAGTAAATCATAACCGCTTTTTATAACTTTACTAAGAGTTGTATAATTTAATCCCATTTCTTTTAATAATTCTAGTTTCTCATTATTGTTTTCTAATTCAGCTATTTGAGATTCTATCGATGCTGATACAATAACAGAATTATGATTATTATTATTTGCATATTCAGTTACTTTTTTAGATAGTTGATTACCATTTTTAATTGATTCTTCATCTACATTACAAATATATAGCATTGGTTTAATTTTTATTAAGTTTAGTGATTTTATAAATTCATTGTCTTCTTCAGAGAATTCATTTTTCTTGTATGAATAATTATTATTTAAGTTATCTAAAAGTTTTTTAACTATATTAATTTGATTTTTTATTTCTTTATCTCCTTGTTTGCCTTTTTTTTCTAAAGATATCTTTTTTAACTCTAAAGTTTCTATATCTGCTAATTCTAGTTCAGTATTAATTATTTCTATATCGCTAATAGGATCAATAGAATTTGAAACGTGAGAAATATTATCATCATTAAAACAACGAACTACATGAGCAATAGCATCAACTTCGCGAATATGTCCTAGAAATTTATTACCTAACCCTTCACCCTTAGAAGCGCCTTGAACTAATCCAGCTATATCTACAAAATCCATATATGATGGAATAATTTTTTCACTTTGCCCTATCTTTCCTAATATTAATAACCTCTCATCTGGAACGGCCACTCTTCCGACATTAGGCTCTATTGTTGCAAAAGGATAATTCGCTGCTTCAGCCTTACTAGATTCTGTAAGTGCATTGAAAAGTGTTGATTTTCCTACATTTGGTAATCCAATAATACCACACTTAAAGCCCATTATTTTCCTTAACCAATTTTGTTAAAAAAAGACTAGAATCTCTTAATAGAATTTCAAAATTTTCAGTAATTTTAATAAGTTTTTCTTCAATAATATTTTTTTCATCTTTATTAAATTTATTTAAAACATAATTTGAAACCATATCTTTAATACCTGGGTGATCAATACCTATACGAAGTCTATAATATTCTTTGCCTATTTTTTTATCTATACTTAATAGTCCGTTATGACCTCCATTTCCACCACCGAATTTGAATTTAATTTTTCCAAGCTCTAAATCTATATCATCGTGAATGACATACAGTTTATTTTTTTCAATTTTATAAAAATTCATAATTTCTTGAACTGGTTGACCTGATAAGTTCATAAAGTTTAAAGGCTTTATTAGTAAACAAGGATAATTATTTATTGAGCCTTTCAAAACTTCTTTTTTATTATCTTTTTTTAATAGATTAAAATTATAATATTTCGAGATTTTATCTATCAGATTAAATCCAATGTTATGTCTTGTATTAATATATTCCTTTCCTGGGTTTCCCAGGCCACAAATTAAAAACATAATTTATATATAGATTAATTTACTTGGATTCTTCTTTAGGATTTGATTCTTCCTTCGAACTTTCTTTAGACTCTTCTTTTTTGTCCTCAGTCTTGTCTCCATCTTTACTTTCTTCAGTTGACTCTTCATCTTCTTCAGCTGGTTTTGTTTCCTCAACTTCAACTGTTGGAGGGACTAGTGTTGCGACTACAAAATCTCTATCAGTTATTGTAGGCATAACACCTTCTGGTAGTTCAATATTGCTAATTTTGATAGAATCACCAATTTCACTTGAAATAAGATCAAATTTTAGTTTGTCTGGAATATTATTAGCATTACAGCTAAGTTCAACCTCACGTCTAACTAAGTTAAGTACACCACCTTTTTTTAATCCAGGACAAGTTTCTTGATTTAAAAATTCTACAGGAATCTCAACAGTTACTTTGGTATCATCTTGAACTCGTAAAAAATCAAAATGAATTAATTTGTCTGTTACAGGATGGTATTGTAATTGTTTAGGAAGAACTTTTTCAGCTTTTCCTCCAATATCAATATCAAGAATTGTCGAATAAAATGCTCCAGAATGCATTAATTTTTGAAGAATTTTATTTTCAAAAGCAATTTTTGTAGGCTCGGTATCTTTTCCATAAACTATACCTGGCACCATACCTTTGCTGAGCATAGAATATGTTGAGCCTGTATCCTTTGATCTTTGAATTACTTTATACTTTTCCATTTTTTTTAAATTTAATCAAAAAGGGCTGAAACAGATGAATCACTGTTAATCCTTTTAATGGCCTCACCCATTAAAGGAGCAATACTAATATGTCTAATATTTTTTGTATTTTTTACATCATCAGAGGCTTGAATGCTGTCTGTAAGTACAAGCTCTTTAATTGCTGAGTTTTCTATCTTATTTAATGCTTCCCCAGATAATACACCGTGAGCGATGTATGAATATATTTCTTTAGCACCACTTTTCTTAAGGGCTTTAGCTGCATTGCATAAGGTGCCTGCAGAATCAGCAATATCATCAAGCAGAATACATGTTTTTCCATCTACTTCACCTATAATATTCATTACTTCAGATTCACCTGCTTTTTCTCTTCTTTTATCTGCGATTGCTAAACCTGCATTTAGACGTTTTGCAAAAGCTCTTGCTCTAACAACACCTCCTACATCTGGAGATGCAATAACCAAATCATTACTATTAGAAAATTTTTCTTTCATATCTTTAATTATTGGTGGTGCAGAAAAAATATTATCAAGAGGTATGTCAAAAAAACCTTGTATTTGACCAGCATGTAAATCCATTGTTAAAACTCTATCTGCTCCAGCAGAAGTAATTAAGTTTGCTACTAATTTTGCTGTTATTGGTGTTCGCGGTCCTGTTTTTCTATCTTGTCTTGCATATCCATAGTAGGGAATTACTGCAGTAATTCTTTTTGCAGATCCTCTTTTTGCTGCATCAATTGTGATTAGTAATTCCATTAAGTGGTCGTTTGCAGGATGTGAAGTAGATTGAATTATAAAAACATCTTCTCCTCTTATGTTTTCATTAATTTCAACAAATATTTCTCTATCTGCAAATTTCCTTAAACTTGTATTTGCTAAGGATACGCCAATGTATGCAGATATTGCTTCAGCTAAAACTTTATTACTGTTACATGCAATAATTTTCATTTAATTATTTCCCTCAATATATAACTATATAAATAGATCAACCCTTAAGTAATAGAGATAATATTTATTAATCTTCCTGAAGAATTATGCCCTTTATGGACAGATCTTCTATAACTAAAGAATAATGATTCATTAAAATATGTATCTTTTTTTATATTAAAGGTTTTTTTGATGCCTAACTCTTTAATCTGAAAATTGATAATACCTCTTAAGTTAAATAATGATTTTTTTTTATTTTTGGATTTGAAAAATTTTTTATATCTATTATTTTTTTTCAAAAATTTTTTTTCAAAATTTTTATCAACCTCATAATTACTTGAAGCTAAACATGGACCAACAATTGCAATTAAATCCTTAGTTTTAATATTATATTTATTAAAAATTTTTACTGCATTTTTAGTAATATTTTTTAGAGTTCCTCGCCATCCAGAATGCAAGCAGCATACAAATTTACTATTAATATCAAAAATAAAAATAGGCGCACAATCAGCTGTTAATACTGCTATTGCTATATCTTTTGAAGAAGTTATTAAGCCGTCGGCTTGAATAATGTCGTTTTGATTATTTTTTTTTATTCTTACAACTTTTGAAGAATGGGTTTGTTTTGCTAATATTAATTTTTTTGAGTTTATTTTTAATTTTTTCATAGCAATAATTTTATTTTTATTTACTAAATTTTTACTATCTCCATTTGAAATACTGCAATTTAGAGACTTAAATTGTTTTTTTGAACAGCCACCCATTCTTGTAAAAAAACCATGGACTATTCCTTTTGGTTTAATCGATTTGATTGATAAATATTTTATTCTTAAAGGCATGATACAATTAAAACCTTAAAATCTTCTCCCATTTGAGAGCTCTCTGTTAAACGTTTAA
The DNA here is from genome assembly GCA_902586695.1 of uncultured Alphaproteobacteria bacterium. Lineage (GTDB taxonomy): Bacteria > Pseudomonadota > Alphaproteobacteria > HIMB59 > CACPNW01. Next base: position 39,483 of record CACIIL010000008.1, read on the forward strand.
AATCTTTTTCTAATTTTTGTCTCATTGTATTATCTTTGTTTCTTTGTAAATTAATCTTTCTTGGCTCAAGTCCATTTATTAATAAAAAATCTTTTTGGGAGCAATAAGTATCTATTGTTAAGTTATTTTCTTTAGCAATATTTATCAATTCACCAAAATCAACAAAAGCAGTAATATCTTGATTTCCAAGATTATCAAATAAGTGAGATTTTTTATGTCTATATATTGTTTGTAAAGAAAAATGATTAATAGGTTCTAAATATCCATAATCAATAGTTATAATTATTCCTTTATTTTTTTTTATGAATTGACAGATTTTATTAAAATATTTTTCTCTAGACAAAGATATTTCAGCAACATTATAATTATTAAATTTTTTTAATTTATTTATTAAATATGAATCTTTAGTGCTCTTGTTCTCAAAATAAAAAATATCTTCTACAGAATTATATTCTATATATTTTTCTATCCATTTTTCTTTTTTATAAAATTGTTTAATTGGAAAACAGTCAAAAAATTCATTTGAAAAAATAATTGAAGGATATTTATTATTAATATGAAAATCATTTATCCAATTTGGCTTATAAGTATTTTGATTCTTTATAAGAGATTTTTGTAAGTCAATTAATTGATAATTTTTTTCAATTAAAGTAAGATTCATTAATTTTATAAATTTTTTGTTAAGATTTCCTACCTTTAAAATATCATTGATTAATGTTCCTTTACCTGGACCTAATTCAATTAAATTAAATACACCTCCTATATTTTCTTCCCAGTAATTAATAATATATGAGCCTAATATTTCACCAAACATTTGAGAAATTTCAGGAGCAGTAATAAAATCTTTTTGTTTGCCAATAGGATTTTTATTTGAATAATATCCATGATTTGAGTTTAGGCAAATATTTATAAATTCACTTACATCAATGCTTTTCTTTTCTTTTATCTGAGAAATAACTCGTTCTCTAATATTCATTTGCGATAATATATTAGTATTCCAAATATAATTAGTGGAAAGCATAAAATCTGTCCCATTGAAAGATGATTGAAATACAGACCTAATTGAAAATCTGGCTCTCTTAAATATTCAATAAAGAACCTAAAAAAAGAATATAAAATTAAAAACAAAGCACTTATCCTTCCAATATAATATGTTTTCGAATTTTTTTTGAAGTATAAAAACAAAATAATAAATAATATTAATCCTTCAAAGAGTGCTTCGTAAAGCTGCGAAGGATGTCTTGGTTTTTCATCTATTGTTGGGTATATTATAGCTAATTTAAAATCTGTAACTCTTCCGTACAATTCTGTATTAATAAAATTAGCAATTCTTCCAAAAAACAAACCTATTGGTGCTACTATAGCAATTAAATCTGACAAATAAAAAAAACTTAAATTATATTTTTTACAATAAAAATATATTGATATAATCATCCCTAGAAGACCACCATGAAAAGACATCCCGCCTTTCCATATTTGGAACATATATAAAGGATCACTTATAAATAATTCTGTTTGATAAAACAGAACATAACCTATCCTACCTCCAATAATTACTCCAGTTACAGACCAAATAAAAAAACTATCAATTTGTCTATCAGTAATTAAATTGTAGGAAGCAGTGTTTATTTTTTTTATTAAAATTGATCCAAAAACAAAAGCAATTATATATGATAAACTATACCAACGTACTTCTAATATACCGAGAGAAAATATTACAGGATCAATTGATGGTTGAATAAAAATCATTATGTTTTAAATAACTTAATATATTATGGTTAATAAAAGCAAAATTCTATCTGACTTATCAAAAATTGCTGTTGATGCAATGGGTACATTCTCTAGTTTAAAAAAAGAAATTGAAACACTGGTTTCTCTTAGGGTTAACAAAGTTATTAATAAAATGAACCTTGTAAAACGTGATGAATTTGATGTTTTTAAAAAAATGGTGCAAAAAATGGCTGCTGAAAATGAAAAAACCCAAAAAAAGAAAAAAAAACCTAAATTAAAAAAGAAAAAGAGCCTTAAGAGCAAAAAAAAGCCTAAAAACTAACAATTATCCACTTTTTATTTAATTTCATTTGAATTTAACTTGCGAAACTACTTCTTAATTATGTAAACTATATTTAGTAGTTTATAGAATTGAAATACTACATAAAGTATGGATACAGATAATTTACCCTTAAATCCTATTGATATTGTTGAGGACGTAATTTACGAAAAAAAGTGGAATTTTAGTAGAGCTGATGATTATGAGTTAGTTGCTGATATTTCATCAAAATGGTGCCAATATAGACTTTATTTTACATGGTCTGAAAATGTTAGAGCTATGAGCTTTACAATAACATTTGATTTAAAATTCCCTGAATCTAAACTTTTAAATGCATATGAGTTAATTGGACTAATAAATGAAAAACTATGGATTGGCCATTTTGATATAACAAGTAAAAATGGAATACCTGCATTTCGTCATACTATATTATATAGTTCTTATAATGATTTTTTGCATAAAAAATTAGAGAATTTAGTAGACATAGCAATATATGAATGTGAAAAATATTATCCATCTTTTCAACAAGTACTATTTGAAGAGATTTCAGCAAGGCAATCTTTAGTTTTCGCAAATTTTGAAGTTATAGGCACATCTTAAAAAACTATTTATTTTTTTTAAAATGTATAATTAAGTAAAAATAATGAGTAATGTTCTTTTAGTAGGATGCGGGCATATGGGGTCGGCGCTTATAGATTCATGGATAGAATTAAAATCATACCATTTTACGATTGTTGATCCTTTTAATTATAATTATTTAAAAAAAAAATATAATAAAATAAATAATATTCAAATTTTAGATAACACACCCTCGCAAGATCAAATTACAAAAATTGACATAATTATTTTTGCTATTAAGCCTCAAGTATCTGAAAAAGTAATAAATAATTATAAAGATTTTTATTTTAAAAAAAACTCAGTGATTGGCAGTATAATTGCAGGAAAAAAAATTAATTTTTTTAAATCAAAAATCAAAAACTCGATTCAACTTGTAAGAATAATGCCTAATATGCCTTCTTTAATTGGAAGTGGTGTTAGTTGTTTTTTGGCTAATAAGCATTTAAGTAAATATAATAGAAAAAAAATTAATGATCTTTTCCTTAATGTTGGAAAAACAATATGGTTAAAAAATGAAGATGAAATTGACATGGCAACAGCAGTATCAGGAAGTGGTCCTGGATATATATTTACATTAATTGATGCTATGGAAAAAGCTTCACAACAAATTGGATTGTCAAAAAAAATATCTAGAGAGCTTGTTTTATCAACAATTTTGGGTTCTACAAAACTTATGGAGCAAATAAAAAAAAATCCAAAGGATTTAGCTAATTCAATAGCAATAAAAGGAGGGACAACTGAGGCAGGTATTAAAGTTCTAAATAAAAATAAAATTAATAAAATAATTTATAATACTTTTTTAGCTGCATATAAAAAAGCTTCATCTCTTGGAAAAAACAAATGATTGATTTGGAAAAGAAAATTGCAGTTAAAACCTTAAACATCTTGAAAAAAAAAACTTTAAATAAGTTATCTTTGGATGATGTTTTAAAAAAAAATATCAATAGTAAAATTAAAAATAAAATTAAATCAAAAATAGATTTGCTTAACAATATTAGTAGATATATTGATAATTTATTAATTGACCAAATGAAATCAATAGAAAAATCATCAAATAAAGATATGTTATTTGAAGTGTTAATGGCTAGATTTGATTTACTTCAAAAATATAGATTATCTTTTATTTCCATTTATGAAGGTTTCAAGAAATCACCACAAAAATTTATTAAATTATTACCATCCTTTCTAGAGAGTATGATCATTTCTGCAGAGTTAGCAACATTTAATGTAAATGGTTTTAAGGGAACAATAAGATTAAAGGGATTAATTATAGTATATTTTGCAACTTTTTTTGTATGGCTGGATGATAATACTGCTTCTTTAGAAAAAACTATGATGGCACTAGATAAAAATTTAAACCAAGCTGAAAAATTTGGAAAATTATTATCATGAATGATTTTATTACTTATCTTGAATTTAAAAAAATAGATATTAGGGTTGGAAAAATTATTTCAGCAGAAATAAATAAATCATTACATAAGCCATCAATCGTATTAAAAATAGATTTTGGTAAAGATATAGGTATAAAAAAAAGTTCTGCTCAATTAATTAAAAATTATAGCTTAAATAAATTAATTGATAAACAAATAGCTGCTGTTGTTAATTTTCAACCAAAACAAATTGGTAATTTAATATCAGAAGTTCTGGTTCTTGGCTTCCCTGATGATGACAATGAACCCATTCTTATAGGTCCTGATAAAAAAGTGTTTAATGGGGGAAGGTTATACTAAATAGGAAGTTGAATAATTGATTTAAGACCACCAAGATTTGATCTACCAAGTTTAATTTCACCACCATGTGATCTTATAATGTCTCTTGTTATTGATAGACCTAAACCACTTTCTCCTTTTAACTTATTTCTTGAAGGGTCTAGAGTAAAAAATGGTTTAAAGACATCCTCATAATTTTTGTCTGGAATACCTGGCCCATTATCTTCTAGTATTATACGACACCCTTCATCATTTATAAAGATTTCAATATTAATTTTTTTGGAATATCTAATTGAGTTATCAATTATATTTTGAAAAGCTCTTTTTAATTGTAACGTTCTACCAGAAGTTTTTACTATATTTTTTTCTATAAAATTTATTTCAAAATTATTTAGATCAAAATTTTTTATTATATCTTTTAATAATTGGTTTAAATTAATATTTTCAATTGGCTCTGGTGCTTCAGTTCTTACAAAACTTACATAACTATCAAGCATTGCGGTCATTTCATTTATATCTATTTCTAATTCCTTTTTTGCTTTTTCATCTTTCAATAAAGATAACTGAAGTTTCATCCTTGTAAGTGGAGTCCTTAAATCATGACTTACACCAGCAAGCATATCTGTTCTTTGTTTCAAAAATCTTTTTATACGAGTTCGCATTTGGTTAAAAGCGTTTGCTGTCTGTCTAATTTCAGCTGCCCCTGCAGATTTGAGTTCAGGTGCATCTAATCCTCTGCCGAATGTTTCAGCAATTATTGCCAATCTTTTTAAAGGTCGAATTTGTTTATTCATAAAAAAATAGGAGAAAATTAAAAGAAGTATGGAAGCAAATATCATCCATAATAAAAAAACAAATGCTGTTTCGCTATATAATCTATCCTTGTTAACATTAACGATAAGTAAATTGTTATCTAGTTGAATAATGATTTTTACACCTTCATCAATATTGCTTAAATTGTAATCAAAAGGTTTATTTAAATTTACAAGAGATTGTTTTAATCTTTTAGAAAGTATTCCTCTTTCTTCCTGATAAGAAATGTTATTAATAGTTGAATTTTTTTTTATATTTACTTCCATTTTGAAGTCTTCTCTTGCAATTTTAATTGCTTCTAATTCTAAATCTTGATTTATTAATTTAACAATAACATTAATATCAGCCACAACTGATTCAGTTAGTCTTTTAGAAATTATATTCCATGAAGTCTGATAAAAAATAACAGAAGTAATTAATACCAATATAATTATTGGAACAAAAATTATTATTATAGATCTTCCAAGTAATGACAAAGGAATAATTTTTTTAAAAATCATATTTCTCTACAAACAAGCATATAACCTTTACCTCTAATAGTCTTTATAAATTGAGGATATTTTGGCGTATTTTCAATTTTTTGTCTTAGTCTTGTAATTCCAACATCAACTTTTCTTAATTCACTCTCATCAAATTCTTTATCAGCCAATTCTTCTCTAGATAAAATATCATTTCTTTTATTAATTAACTTTAAAAGTAAATTATTCTCACCTTCAGTTAAATATAATTCTTTATTATTTTTTTTGAGAGAATTAGTTTTTGTGTCAAAAATATAATCACCAAAAACAATTTTTAATTCTAATTTATTAAGATTTTCATAAAGTTTAAGTAGATTATTTATACGTAAATATAATTCTTCTGGTTCAAAAGGCTTAGGAACATAATCATCTGCACCAGTTTTTAAGCCTTGAATTTTATTATTATCTTCACCCATAGCTGTTAACATAATAACTGGAGTATCAGATGTTTTTTTTACATGTGTAATTAAATCAATACCATCTCCGCTAGGCATCATTCGATCTAGTATAATTAAATCGAAAATAAAAAAATTTAAAATTTCTTTAGCTTCTAAAAAATCTTGTGATGTATAAACTTTAAAGTCTTTTTCTTTTAAATAATCTTTTAGTAAATCTCTTAATCTCTGATCGTCATCAACTAATAAAATTGTTTTGCTCATATTTAATCATTAAGTTGTTCAAATATTTTTTTGTTATTAATATCAATCATTTCATATAAAATTTTTTTGAAACCATTTATATTTTCTTCACTAAAATTATTTAAAACTTTTTTTATTTTCTTTACTTGAATAGTAGAAAGTTCTAACTCAAGCTTCCCCCCTTTTTCAGTAAGTGATAAACTTTTAGTTCTTTTATCTAATCCACTTGATACAATAATATAACCTTCTTCAACTAATTGATTAAGTACCCTGGATAAACTCTGTTTAGTAATTTTTAATACTATTAAAAGCTCTTTAATTGTTATATTATTTTTTTTTCCTACAAAATATATGACTCTATGATGAGCTCTTCCAAACTTTAATTTTTCAAGAATTTTATCAGGACCTGATGTAAAATCTCTATAGGAGAAAAAAAATAATTCTAACACCTTTCTGATTTCTTTTTCATTAAGAAAAAAAGGAGATATTAAATTATTTAGGTCAGCCATATTGACTTAATTATGCATCACTGATAGTCAATTGTCATTAAAAAAAGACTTAAGGAAAAAAAATGAGTAATTCATTTGAAAAAAGAGATGGTTGGATTTGGATGAATGGGGAATTTATTCCTTGGAAAAATGCTACATCACATATTATTTCTCAAGGTCTGCATTATGCTAGTGCAGTATTCGAGGGAGAAAGATGTTATGATGGCAAAATTTTTAAATCTGAAGAACACACAAAGAGATTTTTTAAATCTGCAGAAATAATTGGCATTAAAATTCCATTCACTGAAACTGACATAAATATTGCTAAAAATGAATTAATTTCAAAAATGAAATTTAAAAATTGTTATGTTAGACCTTTAGCTTGGAGGGGTGGGGATCAAATGGGTATATCAACATCAAATTCTAATATTAATGTAGCCATAGCTGTTTGGGATGATTGGGCTTCTTATTTTAAAATTGAAGATCGAAAAGCAGGACTTAGATTAATAACTTCACCTTGGAAAAGACCTTCTCCTGATACAGCACCTTATCAGGCTAAAGCATCCGGACCATATATTATATGTACCATGTCAAAGGAGTTTGCAGAAAAAAAAGGATACCATGATGCTTTGATGTTAGACTATAGAGGTTATGTTGCAGAAGGCACTGGAGCAAATATTTTTTTTATTAGAAATAAAGAAATTCATACCCCAATACCTGATTGTTTTTTAAATGGAATTACAAGACAAGCTGTTATAAAAATGTCAACAAGTCAAGGTTTCCAGATTATTGAGAGACATATAATGCCAGAAGAAATTTCAAAATATGATGAAGCATTTTTAACAGGTACTGCTGCAGAAATAACACCTATAAGATCTATTGATGATGTTAATTTTACTACTGGTGATAATACCATTACATTTAAATTTATGAGTGATTTTAGCGAATTGGTTAAAAGCTCTAATTAGAATTTATTAACCATTCATTATTATTATTGTAAATTTCATTTTTCCAAAATGGC